>CAMOIA010000171.1 GCA_946615785.1 uncultured Clostridia bacterium | reverse complement strand
TCAAACTGCGCGTTCGGAACGGTAAAGTTGATTTTCACCTGATTGCCGGAAATTTTTTCTACCGAGTATGCCATCAAAAACCCTCCGTATCGGGCCGCAATGCGGCTGAATGTCCGCCAAAGACAGAATATGCGGACTAACGGATATGTTAGCATACTTCTTTTCGTTTTGCAATGATTTATTGGAAGCAAATTGCGCAATTCCGCAGTAAATACCGCACAGAGCGTCATATGCGGAAGGCTTTATCGGCATCCCGAAAAAAATGCGGTACAGACGAAATGAAACAAACCTGCTATAATGACACTGGATCCGGTCAATTAAACGCAGAAACGGGGTGATCGTTTGGAAGCAGGCGATCTTAAGGACTTTGGGAGGCACGAAGCCTTCGCATTTTTTTCGCGTTTTTCCAATCCTTTTTACATGGTCACCTTCCGCGAGGACGTGACGAACCTTTACCAGTATGCAAAGCGGCGCAGTCTTTCCTTTTATTATTCCATGGTGTGGGCCTGCACCCGATCCATGAACCAGGTGGACGCCTTCCATTACGCCATCCGGGACGGAAAACCCGTTTATCTGCCCGAAAGAAAGCCCAGCTTTACAGACCTGAGGCCAAGCAGCGGGCAATTCCACATCGTCACGATGGATATGCTTTGTGATCCCGGCGCTTTCTGCATGGAGGCCGCGCAGCTGAGCAAAGCACAGACAAACTTTCTTGACGAAGAGAAAGAATCGGACGACCTCGTCTGCTTTACCTGCCTTCCGTGGATCGAAATGACGGCCTTCACAAACGCGCGGGATCTTTCCGCCCCAGGCGCCGTGGACAACAGCGTTCCCTGTCTCGCCTGGGGAAAATTCATCGAAGAAAACGGCCGAAAAATACTCGGCATTTCCGTCGAAGTCAATCACAGACTGATCGACGGCATCCATATCGGCGCCTTCGCGGAGCGTCTGACCGCCTGTATTCAGGCGCTTTGACAGATCAGCACACCGGCCGCAGCGCTTTGTCTCCGGCCGGTGTGCCATCAGGGATCGGAAATCTGTTTTTGGTTTTTCCGTGCCTTCACAGAATGAGCGACGGCACCCAGCGCAGGTAATCTCCCGAAACCAGGCGGTATTCGATGCCGTGATGCCTCCCCTCGAGGCTGTCATGAAAGCGGTGTTCGCCGTGGCAGTGGGCATAGATCACCTTCTCGGCGCGGTATTCTTCCGCCATGGCGGTAAACACGCTGTTGTGCTCCATGACATCGGTCGGCGGATAATGCAGGAACATGATGAATTTTCTGTATCCATCCCGCCGGGCGGCTTCAAAGGACTGCCGCAGCCTTTCCGCCTCCCGCCCGATCAGCTTTTTCGCGTGCGCCTCCGCATCCCTGTCCCAGTCGACGATTTTCCCGCCCCGAAGATAAAAGGGGCCCTCGAAGGTATAGCCCTTCGTGCCGACAAGGGCATAGTCCTGAAAGGCATCATAATTGTTCTGCAGAAAACGGAGCCTGCCTTCAAAAAGACGGTTCAGGGCGTCCGTTTTCTTCGCGTCCCAGAACATATCATGGTTTCCGCGCAGCAGCACCTTTTTCCCCGGAAGGGCGCAGATATACGCAAGATCCTGTTCGCATTCCGCAAGGTTTCTGCCCCAGGAATGGTCGCCCGCCAGCACCAGCGTATCCTCCGGGCGGATCATACGGGCACAGTTTTCGCGAAAGGTCTTTTCATGATGCTGCCATACAGCGCCGTGCAATTGCCCCGGTGCCTTCAGTTCCGCCTGAAAATGCAGGTGCAGATCGCCGATCGCATACAGATGCATAGCATAACTCCGTGTATCGGTGCTGAAAAAAGCGCGTCGCCTGCGCTTTGTGCGCCGTTTTTATTGCTCCGTCAGCAGCATGCGGTCGTTGTCAAGCGCCTTGCCGCTCGCCTCTCGGAACCGGTCCAGAAGGTTCTGCACGGTCAGGCCCTTTCGCGCCGCATCCCGCACGTCGAACACAACCTGTCCGTGATTCATCATGATGGTTCGGTTGCCGAGCTCCAGCGCGGACTGCATATTGTGCGTGATCATGAGGCAGGTCAGGCGGTTTCTTTCCACGATGTTCCTGGTCAGCTCCAGCACCTTTTCAGCCGTCGCGGGGTCCAGCGCCGCCGTATGCTCGTCCAGAAGCAAAAGCTTTGGCGGGTTCATGGTGGCCATGAGCAGCGTCAGCGCCTGGCGCTGACCGCCAGAAAGCAGTCCCACGGGCTGACGCATCCGGTCCTCAAGGCCCATGTCCAGGAGCGCGAGCTTGTCCTGAAACATCCTGCGCTCCTTCGCGGAAATGCTCGAAAGCCACCCGCCCTTGCCGGAGGAAAGCGCGAGGTTTTCTTCGATGCTCATGCCCGGCGCGGTGCCGAGCATCGGGTCCTGGAACAGGCGGCCGATGCTCCTTGCGCGCCTGTGCTCCGGTTCCATGGTCACATCCTTCCCGTCCAGGAAGATGCTTCCGGAATCGGTATAAAACGATCCTGCGATCGCGTTGAACAGCGTGGATTTGCCCGCGCCGTTCGCGCCGATGATGGTCATGAAATCCCCGCGCTCCACATGCAGGCTCAGATCGTTCAGCGCGAGCTTTTCATCCTGTGTGCCGGGATTAAAGGTTTTGCTCACGTGTTCAAGCTTAAGCATGCCCATTCCCTCCCTTCGAAAGCCGGCGCTGAAGCATCGGCCACTGCTTTTTGAGATAGGGAATGGAAATGGTCAGCACGACGATGGCGCTCGAAACGGCCTTGAGCATATGGCTGGGCATCTGCAGCCGGAGCGCGATGCCGTACACCAGGCGGAAAATCACCGCGCCGATAACCGCGCCGAGCGCGCGGAGCGGAATGCGCCGGCGGATGCCGAAGAACACGCCGCCGATCAGGAGCGAGGCAAGGGCCACCGTCAGGATGCCGCTGCCCGCGTTGATGTCAAGGCTCTTCTGGTACTGCGCGAAAAGGCACCCGGAAAGGGCGGTGAAGGCGTTGGAAATGCACAGGCCCACCAGCGTCGTATTCTTCGGGTTGATGGACGAGGAACGCACCATATCCGGATTGTTGCCGGTCGCGCGAATGGCAAGGCCCAGGCGCGTGCGCAGAAACAGGCTCAGGAACAGGATCACCGCAAGGACGGCGATCAGCCCCACGAACAGGTTATACAGCGGGTACAGCACCGGAATGCCGGTATTCTGAAGGGCCTCCTTCATCATGGTGAACACGGTGGACGTTTTGTTCATGGAAAGCTGTGCCTTCCCCATGACGGAAATGTTCACGGAATACAGCGCTGTATTGACCACAATGCCGGCAAGAAGGCTGTTGACGCCCATGCGCGTCTGCAGAACGGCCGTCACAAAACCCGAGAGCATGCCGGCCAGCATGGCCGCAGGAATGGAGAGCCACGGGTGGCCCGCGATGGCCACCACCGCGCCGACGGCGCCGCCGAAGGTCCAGCACCCGTCCGTGGACAGATCGCAGACGTTGAGCATGCTGTAGCTTAAAAACAGCGAAAGCACGGTCAGGGCATACAAAAGTCCAATCTCCGAAGAGGACTGGACAAGCGTCAGGAATTTGGAAATATCCATGTGTCTCCCTCAGGAAAGGGGCAGGTTTCCCTGCCCCGTCATTCTTATTGCAGGTCGCTGAAGCTCTCAGCGAAGGTAATGGGCTGCACACGCGTGCACAGCGGCGCAAAGATTTCGGCGACGGTATCGTACTCCAGGCCGATTTTGGCCGCCGTTTCAACGTTGATGGTCGCCGTGCCGTTGTCAAAGGTCTTGACAGGGGTCGTCGCCGGATCGCTGCCGTCCAGCAGGATCTGGGCGATCATGTTCGCGGTTTCCACGCCAAGGTTCGCGTAATCAACGCCGTAGCCAAGGAACGCGCCGTTGAGCGCGAAGGAATCCGCTCCGGTATAGTGCGGGATCCCTGCGTCGGCGAGCTTTTCGTAAATGGAAAGCTCAGCGGTCATGATGGTGTTGTCGGTGGGCGTGAACACAGCGTCGACGCCGTCCGCGATCAGGGAATCCACCGCCTGCATGACCTCGGGCACGTTCGTGCCGTTGTACTCCTTATACGCCACGCCCTTTTCCTCCAGCAGCGCGCGGGCGGCCGTGATGGGCGTCGTGGCGGCGTCCTGGCCCAGGTCATACAGAAGGCCGATCGTTTTAGCATCGGGGTTCGCCGCAAAAATCAGGTTGATCACGGCGTCGGTATTCAGAAAATCGCTCGTGCCTGTAATGTTCGTGCCGGGCGCTTCAAGG
>CAMOIA010000170.1 GCA_946615785.1 uncultured Clostridia bacterium | reverse complement strand
CGGAAAAAGGGAACGTCAGAGTAGCGCGGGCTATGAATATCTCAATTCCATCGGGCAGGAAAACGGCAAGAGCGCCATCATGAAGATCTATTCCACCGAAGTGGACGCAACCGGCGAGACCTATTACGACCTGCGGATGGACACCTATAACATGGTGGGCTATGTGTACGTGAACCTGAGCGACGCGGAATACCGCGCGCTGCTGGCCTACCAGGAGGAAACGGGCATTCAGGTCTGCTATCCGCTGCCGGCCACGCTTTCCAAGCATTTTGTGCGCGGCAACGACGGCGCGAACTTCTGGTACAAGCTCAAGGACGAGACCCAGGGGTCCGCGGGCGGCGCGGTGCTGGATGAAAACGGCAATTTCATTCCGAATTACCTCACCTCCGCCAATCCCGAACAGGGCGGATATAACAGCCTGCGCATTGCGGGCGACGGGGAAAACGGCGTGTGGTACACCTATGCGCAGCGGAACCAGACCGGCTACCGCGTGCGTGTGGATTACAGCGAATACTTCTTCTACCGCAACGGGTTCTACGCCTCCTTCCTCTTTGGCACCAACGTTTACGGTCAGGATATCTTCACTTGTCTTGCGGTCGGCGCCAGGTTCTCCCTGCTGCTTGCGATCTGTGTCGCCACCATCAATTTCGTCCTGGGCGTCATTTACGGATCGGTCGAAGGCTATTACGGCGGCGCGGTCGATATGATCATGGAGCGCATTTCCGATATCCTTGCCTCCGTTCCGTTCATCGTGGTCGCGACCCTCTTCCAGCTGCACCTTGCGGACAAGGTGGGGGTTGTGGTGTCGCTCCTGTTTGCCTTTGTGCTCACCGGCTGGGTGGGCACGGCCAGCCGCGTGCGTACGCAGTTCTACCGTTTCAAGGGCCAGGAATACGTGCTGGCCGCCCGCACGCTGGGCGCACCGGACAGGCGGCTGATTTTCAAACACATTTTCCCCAACTCCCTTGGCACCATCGTCACGGGCGCCGTCATGACCATCCCGGGCGTGATTTTCTCCGAATCCATGCTCAGTTACCTCCACATCATCAACCTTGATACCTCCGCTACCCTCACTTCCATCGGCACCATGCTTGCCAACGGCCAGGGATACCTGAGCACCTATCCGCACATCATCATGTTCCCGGCCATTTTTATCGCGATCCTGGAAATCTCGTTCAACCTCTTTGGCAACGGTCTGCGGGATGCGCTGAATCCTTCTTTGAGAGGAGCGGACAACTGATATGGCGAAGCTTGAAGTCAAACATTTAACCATTTCCTTCAACACCATGAACGGCGCTGTAAGGGCTGTCCGGGACGTTTCCTTTGACCTGCAGGAGGGCGAGACGCTCGCCATCGCGGGCGAGAGCGGCTCCGGCAAGTCCGTAACGACCCGTGCCGTCATGGGCATCCTGGCCGGCAATGCCGTTGTGGACGACGGTGAAATCATTTACGACGGCAAGGACCTTCTGAAAATTCCCGAAGAGGAATTCCACAACCTGCGCGGCCACAAGCTCGCCATGGTTTTCCAGGACCCTCTGAGCGCTCTGAACCCCATCATGCGCATCGGCCGTCAGCTGACCGAGGCCATGCTGCTCAACAACAAGGAGCGCCGCAGGGACGGGCGGGAGCGCTTTAACGCGATGCTCCGCAGCCTTGAAAGCAATATGCTCGCGGACGCTGAGGAAAAGCATGCCGGCGATCACGAAAAACAGGTCATCAAGGAAAAAATCAGCCTGTTTGACAGTTTTGTGAAGATCGCCGTGGCGGATGAATACCACTATAAAGAAGCGACGGAAGCGTGCGTCGAGGTGCTCGACGGCATCGAAGAAACCGAAGAAGCGCTCATCCGCCGCCGTGACAGCGAGGTGCGCGAAACCTGCGGCCGTGCGGCAAGCGCCCTGAAGAAGGTTTATGATCCCTATACCTTCCAGGAAGGCGATGCGCAGATTGCGGCGTTCCATGCCAGCCTGAAGGAAATCGGTTCGCATTACGACGCGCGCCGCCAGGGCGAACTGGAAGCGCTGTTTGAAACGATCCGCGCGGCCATGAACGAAGTGATCGAAGGCGACACGCCGAACTTCTTCTGCATCGGGTACAGCAAGAAGCAGGGGAAGAGCGTTCTGACCGGAAGGGAAAACATTCCGGAAGTAAACAAAACCGCCCGCCGCGTGCTGGACGAGGAATTCATGCTCGATTTCCGCGCCCGCGTGGAGGAAGCACTCAAGTATTCCGAAAAGGAATCCCTGCTGAAAAAGAAAAACGCCGTACAGGAACTGGAAAACGCGCTGAAGGTGTTTGAAGAAGCGCACCTGGACCAGGGACGCTGCCGGGAAGCGCTGAAAAAGGCGGCCGACGCGGTGGACGCGTCCATCGATCCGCTCCAGCTGGACAAGGATTCGAGCGCCTACGTGTACCGCTCAAGCGGCGTCGCGAGCCTTGAAAGGTATTTCAAATCCCTGAAGCAGAACCCGAAGGAAGAAGCGCGCTTTGCCCGGGAGACTAAAAAGCACGACCAGGAAGCCGCGAAGGGCAAAAACCCGCCTTCCGTGGTTCCGAAAAACCTGATCGACACCGAGCGCGCAAGACAGAGTCTGATCAATGCCACAAGGGAACTGATCGCGCATTACGAGGATCAGATCAGGACGGGCGCGGCCGGGCATTATTCCGAGCGTGCGCTTGCGATCATCGATTATATGAAGGAACGGGCCGAGGACTATGCCTTCCGGCTTTCCATGGGCATGGCCAGGCACCGCGCCGTCGAACTGATGAAGGAAGTGGGCATTCCCGAACCGCACAAGCGCTATCATCAGTATCCGTTCGAATTTTCCGGCGGCATGCGTCAGCGCATCGTCATCGCCATCGCCTTGTCCGCAAACCCGGACATCCTGATCTGCGACGAACCCACCACCGCGCTGGACGTGACCATTCAGGCCCAGATTCTGGAACTGATCAACCGGCTGAAAAAAGAACGCAGGCTTTCCGTTATTTTCATCACGCACGATCTGGGCGTGGTGGCGAACATGGCGGATAAGATCGCGATCATGTACGCGGGCAAAATCGTGGAATACGGCACCGCGGACGACGTGTTCTATGATCCGCGCCATCCGTATACCTGGGCCTTGCTTTCCTCCATGCCCGACCTTGAAACAAGGGAGAAACTGGAAGCCATACCGGGCACCCCGCCCGATATGATCCTGCCGCCCAAGGGCGACGCGTTTGCGGCGCGCAATAAGTTCGCCATGCAGATCGATCTGGAGGAACAGCCGCCTGAATTCAAAATTACGGACACCCACTGGGCTTCCACATGGCTTCTGCATCCCGACGCGCCGAAGGTGGAACCGCCCGCTATCGTGACGGAGCGCATCCGGCGGATGCTGAAAATGCAGGGTGCGAATGCCGCGCAGGCGAAAGGGGGCGCTGCGGAATGAAAACGGCCAGACTGTGTGCAAAAATCCTCAGGATCGTCGGATGGGTCGTGATCGGCATTGCCGTCGCCATCACCATTTATGTGCTCGCGACCGGCACCGCGCCTTATAACGCCGTCAAAGGCGGCCTTGAAAGCTTTGGCGTATCCATGGGCGCGTTTGAACGCGTTCCCTTCAACCATGCGTATTACAGCGCCCTGAACGACGCGGCGGCGACCCGTGACCAGCAGGAAAGCATCCGGCTTTCAAGCGCATCCGGTTATTTTGAGTCCTGGTTCGAGCGCATGGCCGGCGGCGAGAACGTTCAGGCCCAGGCGGATCTGAAAGCGTACTATGATGAACTCACCTTTGACGGGCAGGATTATCTTGCCTATTATGAGCAGCTTGAAAGCAGCGAGGACACGCGTGCACTGAAGGATGCGGTGGAGTATCTCGACGGCATTTCCAAGCCCGCGGCGGGCAAGGGCGGCAAGCTCGCAAAGCTTCAGGCCGCTTCTGTCGCGCCGGACATTGAAGCTGCGTACGCGGAGCTTTCCGCCGCGCACGGGGAAGAGGCCGGCACGTATCTTGAATACGTCGAAACGCTCGTCTTGATGATCAAAAACGACATCGCGGGCGGGCAGCCGGTCACGGACGCGCGTGCGTATGCCAAGGGGCTCGATTACAGTGCCTATCTTGAAGCGCTCAAAATCCACCGCGAGCAGGAAAAAGAAGTCGTTTACGACGTGCGGGACGATCTTGCGGAGCGCCTGAACGGGCAGGCTGACGGGAAAGCCGTGCTCACCGCCTTCATGAGCGATCTGTATGCCTCCTTTAACGAGCGCTACGGCAGCGACGTA
>CAMOIA010000169.1 GCA_946615785.1 uncultured Clostridia bacterium | reverse complement strand
ACGCTCTATAAATGGATCTCCAATGTCATGACTGTGATCCGCGAGGTCAGAAAATTCGATTTCGTGACGGAAATCTGGCTTTCCGGACATTCGCAGGGCGGTCTTGTGGCGGCGCTGGTCGCTGCCATGGAACCGGAGTACGTAAAGGGCCTGGTCCTGCGCGCGCCGGCGTTCATGATTCCAAGGTGCGCAAGGGAAGGAAACATGCTCGGCGTGCGTTTTGATCGCGTACCGGACGAAAGCGAGATTTTTAAGGGCCTGACATTGGACGGCGAATACATCCGCGTCGCAAGGACCATTCATCCGGAAGAAGCCGTGGACGGCTTTGCGGGGCCGGTGCTGATTCTGCACGGGGATCAGGACGACGTGGTGCCGCTTGCGGATTCCAAAGCGGCGGCTGAACGCTACCGGCGGGGCGAGCTTATGGTTCTTCAGGGTGAATCGCATCATTTCGATCACTGTCAGGCGGAGATGCTTCGCGTCATCCGGGACTGGCTGCAAAGACCGGAGATCAGGGCATGAGCGAATACCGTCTGCATGTCAAGCCTTTTGAGGCCCTCACGCCGTATGAACTGTATGCGATTCTGCGCCTGAGGGTGGATGTGTTCGTGGTGGAGCAGCGCTGTATATATCCGGAGCTGGATGGGCTTGACGAGGGGGCCGTACACGTATGGCTTGAAAAGAACGGCGAGGTCATGGCGTATCTGCGCGTAATGGACCGGGGTACGGAGAGCGACGAAGTATCCATCGGCAGGGTCGTTTCAAAGAATCGGGGGCTTGGGCTTGGCATGCGCGTGCTGAGGGCAGGCATCCGCGCCGCCAAAGAACGCTTTCAGGCCGAAAATGTGTATCTGGAAGCGCAGACATACGCCGTACCGTTTTATGAAAAGGCCGGGTTTGAGGTGCATTCCGAGCCGTTTGACCTGGACGGCATCGAGCACGTGCGCATGCTGCTGCGCCTTCCGTAATGGATAAAGCCCGCGAGAAAACCTTGTTCTGCGCACTTGACCATGCTGCCGCGCTGGGGTAGAATAAAGAAAAGAGGCCGTCAAGGCCGTCACATAAGGGGGATAAGCACATGAAAACCCTGCACCGCATTGCCGCAAGCATTGTCGTTCTGTGTATGCTGTGCTCCTGCACGGCTTTTGCGGCGAACGATTTCAGCAATTCCATCGAGAATACCTGGGCGAATTACACCGCCGGCAACCAGAGCGCAAGCAGCGGCGAGCAGCTGGTCAACGGCACCTACCGCAGCTTTGAAATGCTCTATATCATCGACAGTCTGTGGGATACGAGCGGCAGACGGTCGGGACAGCTGGACACGATCTGGTCGCAGTATGAAAGCGCGAATGCCGCCGCCACTTCCGTGACGGATCAGGCGGCGAACGGCGCGTACCGCACGTTTGAGGCCGCGTACCTGCTGGCGCTCATGGCCGATACCAGCGGCGCGTTCGCATCCGCGCGGGACAATGTCTGGTCGAGTTATGAAACCAGCAACGCCGCCGCAACGTCCGCGTCGCAGCGGCTCGTGAACGGCAGCTACCGCACGTTTGAAGCCGCTTACATCCTGGCGCAGCTTCTGGACACGCAGGGAACCTATACCAGGAACCTGCGCACCATCTGGTCCACCTATTCCAGTGAAAACAGCGCGGCCAAATCCGCGGCGGCACAGGCGGCCAACGGGTTCTACCGCACGTTCGAGGCGCTTTACATCGCCGCGTCGCTCATCGACACGCAGGGGCTGTATGCCGAATCGCTGGACGCGATCTGGGACAGTTACGAAGCGGCGGACGCAAAGGCGGATTCGTATATCAAGCGCCAGGTCAACGGCGCGTACCGTTCCTTCGAAACGCTGTATGTGATCGCGCAGCTTTTGAACGGCACCGGCGCGTACACGACCTATGGCGCGTCGGTCGTGACGCCCAAGAACGGTGAAGTGCTGATCGCGCCGGACTACACGGAAACCTGCCCCCTGCAGGTGACGGCGCCCCGCGGCCAGAACGCGTATGTGTACCTGCGCTACCGCCGCACGGTTTCGGAATCCACCACTTCCCGCGAGCGCAAGAGCGGCGCAAGATCGCCCTATGAAAGCGACCTCGCCTTCTATGTGCGCGCCGGGAAAACCGTGGAGGTGAACGTACCCGTCGGGCAGTACAAGGTATATTACGCCCTCGGCGGCGACTTTTACGGCACGCAGTTCCTCTTCGGGGCGAACAGCGCCTGCTACGCGGTAAACGACCTTGCTTCCTTCTATACCGACGGCTGGTATGCCAACGGCAATACCTACACGCTGGACGGCTCTGAGGCGTCGCTGATCAGCCAGAACGATTTCCCGGTGAAGTGAGGAGGGGACGCGCATGGGCCTGCTTGAAAAAATCTTTTCAAACAACAAAAAGCCCGAGGGCTTTCTGGGAAAGCTCATGGTGGGCGGCATGAACAGAAGCCTTGCTCCGCTCGCGGACTGGGGGTTTTCCCACATCACCCTGAAGGGCGATGAAACCGCGCTGGACTGCGGCTGCGGCGGCGGGGCCAATGTAAAGCGCCTGCTGGAAATGGCGCCGCGCGGCAAGGTATACGGCCTGGATTATTCCGAGGTGAGCGTGACCAAATCCACGAAGCTCAACAAGCCGTTCATCATTGACGGACGCTGCGAGATCGCAAGGGGCGACGTTTCCAACCCGCCGTATGCGGACGACACCTTCGACCTTGTCACGGCGTTTGAGACCGTTCACTACTGGAAGGACGCGGAAAAGTGCTTTAAGCGCATCTACAGGCTTTTGAAGGACGGCGGGCGGTTCCTGATTGTAAACGAAGGGGACGGCACGCACGAGAAGACCCTGAAATGGACGAAGATCATCAAAGGAATGACCGTTTATACTGGGGAGGAGCTTGAAAAAATGCTCAAAAACACCGGCTTTGGCACGGTAACGGTGGACAGGGACGAGGAAAACGACCGCCTGACCGTGCTTGCGGTCAAGGACTGACGGAGGGAACATGATCAGGCAGCTTTCCATTTATGCCGAGAACGCCAAGGGCAATATGAAGAACATCACGCAGACGCTTGCCGACGAGGGGATCAACATGAACACCCTCATCACCAACGACAGCGCGGAATTCGGCATTATCCGCATGCTGGTCAGCGACCCTGACCGCGCGGAGGCGGCCATTCGCCGGGCCGGCTTTATGTGCCGCGTGGATTGGGTGCTGGCGGTGGAGGTAAAGGACGACGCGGGCAGCCTGAACACGCTTCTGCAGGTGCTGCTGGACGGGAATATCAATATCGATTACCTTTACGTCACCTATTCGAGCCTTTCCAAGCTGCCGGTCGCGATCATGCGGACGCAGGATCTTTTCGAGGTGGAGGAATTCCTGAACGCGAAAGGGTACCAAAACGTGGAGCGAATCGCGGACAATCCATAATAGAAGAACACAGCCCAGGCATGGCCCCGGCGCATTCAAGCCAGCATCATAAGGAACCCGTTCCCTGGCGGTCCAGGAGCAGGTTCCTTTTTTATATATGCCCTTCCATGTCTGACGCATGAAAACCTGTTATTGTGGCAATCAGGCACACAGCGCAAAACGGCGCTGGTTTTTCAAGGCTCCCTGTGGTATGATAGCAAAGCCGCTCAAAGGAGCGGACGGAAAGGAGCCCCATGGAACTGAAGGAACGGCAAAAAACATCAAAGCTGATTTTCGACGGCGTGATCCTGCACCTTCGTCTCGATACGGTGACATTACCAAACGGCAAGGAAGCGGAGCGCGAATGGATCCGCCACATGGGCGCGGTCGCTGTGGTGCCGCTGCTCCCGGACGGACGGGTGATTGTGGAAAGACAGTTCCGCTATCCCGTGCAAAAGGTGCTCTGGGAAATCCCCGCAGGGAAGCTGGACGCGCCGGACGAGGATCCGCTCAGCGCTGCCAAACGCGAATTGAAGGAAGAAACGGGCTTCAGAGCCGCTTCCTGGACTCCGCTTGGCTGCATTCATCCCGCGCCGGCATATTCAAGCGAAAAAATCCATCTCTTTCTCGCAGAAAGCCTCACTCAGGGTGATCAGGACCTGGATGAGGACGAGTTTTTGGAGGTGCAGGCGCTCCCGCTCCGGGATCTGCTTCGCATGATCGACGAAGGCGAAATTCCGGACCTGAAAACGCAGACCGCGCTGCTTCGCACGGCAAGGCTGCGTCCGGCGTTCGGGTGAGTTATAACGAGCTGACGTTGTGAGACGCCCGGTGGCCTCTGCGGCCCCCGGACCCCCGCACCAGGAGATCTATCTCCTG
>CAMOIA010000168.1 GCA_946615785.1 uncultured Clostridia bacterium | reverse complement strand
TGGGTGGACGACAACTGCTGGCGCTTTGGCTTTATCGTCCGGTACCGCGCGGAGTGGAAGGACGTGACCGGCTGCAACGCCGAGCCATGGCACATCCGGTATCTTGGAAAAGCGCACGCGATGGCGGTGACGCAGCTGAACGTGCCGTATGAGACCTACGCGGCCCATGCGCGTCAGCTGCCGGATTACGTGCTTGAAAACGCGGACGGAGAGCTGCTTACGGCGCTGGTCGGCGATATGCTCAGCGGCAATTATGAAATGGCGGAAGTCGCGCAGAACTCCAGCACGAAAACGGAACGCGCCGGACGCGCGCTGCTGAACGAACTGACGGCGTATTACGCATCCGCTTCCATGGCGGACGGAGAATAGGATGGGCCTTTCGCTTCGGGAGAAACTGAAAAACGCCGGCATGGCATCGGGCAAACGCGAGACAAAGCCCCAAAGCCAGGACTGCTTTGTCCGCGTGAGCCGGTATCCCCTGAAGGATCTTTTCCTGCGCGATCCCGTTCCCGCACAGGCGCTTGAGCGCATCGACGGGAAGCCGTGGCAGGGGATCGCGCGGCAAAAATGGCTGTTTCTGGACACGGAGACCACAGGGCTCTCCGGCGGTGCGGGAACGGTTGCGTTCCTTGTCGGGCTCGGCTATTTTGACGGGGACGATTACGTGCTGGAACAGCTTGTCCTGCGCGATTATGACGAAGAACCGTACCTGATCGACCATATGATCGAGCGTGTCCGGGAGCATCCCGTTCTTTGCACATACAACGGCGCTTCCTTCGACGTGCCGCTGCTTCGTTCGCGCTGCATTATGTGGCGGCGGCGCATGCCGTGTGAGGAAGGACATTTGGACCTTCTGCATCCCGTGAGGCGCATCTGGGGACTGCGAATCGGAAAGTGCACGCTCAAAAACGTGGAAGAAACGGTGCTTGACATCCGCCGTGAGGACGACCTGCCCGGCGCGCAGGTGCCGGAACGCTTTTTCCGGTACCTGAAGGAACGGGATTTTATGCTGCTCGAGGACGTACTGCGGCACAACGTGCAGGATATCTGCTCGCTTCCGCTGATCCTTGAGCGGCTGATCGGCGCGCATATGAATCCGCTGGAGTCCATGGCGGACGCGCAGGACCTGTTCAGCGTGGGGAAGGTGCTTGAAAAACGCGGGAACAGCGAGCTTGCCGGCAAATGCTACCGGGCGAGCGACCGGGGAAGCGTCGCGGTGCTGGCAAGGAAAAAACTGGCGGACCTTGAACGCCGCACAGGACATTACGGTGAAGCCGCGCAGCAGTACGAGCGGGCGCTTGCGATCAGGCGAAGCGCCAAGGTGCATATCGCGGCGGCAAAGGTATACGAGCACAAGCTTAAGGACCTTGACAGGGCGCTTGAGCATACCAGAAAAGCCCTGCTGGTCTCAGACGGGTTTGACGAGCAGGTGAAGATGGACATTCAAAAGCGGTATTTTCGGCTTTTAGCGAAAAAAAGGAGGCAGGAAAATGGGAATTCTTGACGGTTTTAAGGTACGTGCCGCCCTGATGAAGCATCAGCGGGGAAAAACGGAAGAAGCGATGAAGGATTATGAAGCGCTTTACAGTGCGGGCGTTGTGAGCGCGGCGTATATGCTGCCGTATTCGGTCCTGCTCCTCAGGACGCCGGATGCGGACGAGGCTGTGTATGAGCGGGTGAAGGAAATCCTGAAAAAAGCGGAGAAGGCCCCGGACATGACCGACGACCGTAAGCAGCAGCTCTTTGTTAATTACGCGGTCGCCAATTATAAGCTTGGCGAAATCGACAAGGCCGTGGGGCTGCTCGAAAAATCCCATCGGAAATTTCCCTGCGGGCTCACCTATCAGGCGCTCGGGTTTCTCTACATCGAAAAAGGGGACGCGGAGCAGGCGATTGCCTACAACGAAGAAGCGCTGGCCTATGACGACGAGGACCCCATTGTGCTGGATAACCTCGGCCAGGTGTATTACAGGCTGCTGAACGATAAAGAAAAGGCGCTTGAATACTTCAAAAAGGCCATTGAAATCAAGGATACCCAGATCGATACGCTGTATTTCCTCGCGCAGTACGATATCGAAGCGGGGGAAAAGGACAAGGCGAAGGAAAAACTGCAAAAGGCGCTGGAGGGCCGTTTTTCGCCCCTGAACTATGCGACACGAACCAAGGTTGAGGAACTGCTTGCCGCGCTGTGACCGGCGTCGGCACAAATGGAGAAAGAAGGGATTTTCATGGAGGATTATGTCCGCGCAGCCCGTGATTTTGTAGAGAACGAGAAGCAATTCCATCTCGGCGCCATCCCGACCGAACAGTCGAATCCGCTGACCAGAGGCCTGAGCGCGAAGATCAGGCGTTCCACGCAGGAGGGCGTCAAAACGATCCTGGCGGCGGATCAGTATATTCCGTCCGTCGCAAAGACCTGCTTTGAAACCGATGCGTTCAGAAAGCTGACCGCGGACATCCGCCGGTGCATGGAGGAAGGACACCGCGTGATCCTTTCAAGCGTCGGCGCTTCCGGCCGGATGGCGCTGCAGCTGGATTCCACCTGGCGCAAGTTCTGGCAGGATCTGATCGTTCGCCTGCCAGTGCACGCGCAGGAATTCACCGCGCTGTCCCTCGTGACGGACAGCTTCATGACGGGCGGCGACCGCGCGTGCGTTCGTTCGGTTGAGAATTTTGAGGATTATCAGACCTTCGGCGCCCAGCAGACCATCGACTCCGGCATCGAGAAGGGAGACGTGCTGGTGGTGCTTGCCGAATGCGGCCTTTCCTCCTCCACCATCGGCTCCGCGGTGCAGGGCGATGAGATGGGCATCGCCACCTATTACCTCTATTACAATCCAAAGGACATCCTCTGCGAGCACCTGGAGCGGGCGCGGAAGGTCTTTTCCCACACGGGCATCACCTTCATTCCCATGTTCGCGGGCAACATGGCGGTCGCGGGTTCCACGCGCATGCAGGTGACAACGATCGAGCTTTTGATCATGGGCGCGGCGCTTGAAATCGCAGCGGGCGGATACCTTCAGGATCATCTGACGGCTCAGGAGCTGGAAACGGTCGGCGTGGGCGTCCTGGCACCGGAAAAATACGCCGAAATGTTCGAGGACTGCGTCCGGCAGCTGAGCTGCGGCGAAGCGCTTTCGGGCATGGCAAAGGCCGTGGAATTCGAGGCGGAGACCTATACGAAGGGCGGGCTCGTCACCTATATCACGCACGATTATCTGCAGGATATTCTGACCGATACCACTGAGCGCCAGCCCACCTTTACCCTGCCGCCGTTCCGCCGCACGGACGACCATACGAGCCCGCTTTCCTGGGCGTATGCGAAGGATCCGCTCTATCCTGCAGAGGTCGCCTGGCAGCACATCATCCGCAGACCCTTGAAGGGGCTCGACTGGACGCGGGAGGATTATATCCGCATGGGCGCCGACCCCTCCATCGTTGCCCATCCGCCGGAAGTGGGAAGCGATCAGCTTTCCTATTACGATCTTGGCTGGTCGGACGACGCCACCCGCTATTCCCAGCATCCGGCGCAGCTGGTGCTGGTGGATATCGACGGGCTGAGCGCGAAAAACGGCTGCGTCGACTGGTACAGAAAGTATCTTGGCAAGTTCGACGGCGGATTGGTGCTGCGCATCGGCGACATCCCGGATGAAAAAATCGACGAAAACGAGATCCGGATCCCGGTGAAGCTTCCGCACACCGTCATGGAACTGCTCCCGCACCTGATGGTCAAGCTGGCGTTCAACCTGCTTTCCACCGCCACCATGGCGAAAATGGGACGTGTGTGGAGCAACTGGATGATCCAGGTGCTGCCGACCAACAAAAAGCTGATCGACCGCTCGACCCGCATCATCGCGGAGCTGGCGCACATTCCCTACGAGCAGGCCTGTGAAGAGTTTTTCAAAAGCTACCTGGGCCGCCCGAAGGATCAGGAATACCGCGAAAGCTATGTGGTCGAGAGCCTGAAACGGCTTGGCGTCGATCCGGATCAGGAAGAATAATCAAGCGCATACAGACAAAGGGCAGTCCGCATGGGACTGCCCTTTGTCGTGGGAAAATGCTGGATGCCGGATAAACGGCGGGTTCAGATCCATTCCGTCTGCGGCTTCAGGTTCAGGAAGCCGATGAAGCGCTCGATGTGCGTATCCCAGAAGGCCCAGGTATGGCCGCCCGGGGATTCCTCATAGGTATAGCCGAAGGGATCGCCGGGGAAAGCGGAAAGCGCGTCGCGTGTTTTTCTGGCGATGGGGAGAAGGCTGTCCTCCGTGCCGCATGCATGATAAATGCGCGGGGCGAGCAGATGATTGCGGATGATGGCGTTCGCGGTGACCAGCGTCAGCGCGCCGACGACCGACTGG
>CAMOIA010000167.1 GCA_946615785.1 uncultured Clostridia bacterium | reverse complement strand
ACTGTCAGTATCCGGATTATCCTACGGGCTGCGAAAGCGTTTCTTTGTATATGCTGCTGAAGTATTACGGCGTGGATACGACCGTGGAGCAGATATACAGTCTTCTGCCCATGGGCGATCAGCCATACGTCGATGAAGCGGGAGTGCGCCGGGGCGCGAACCCGGAGCGGGCGTTCGTTGGCGATCCGCGCAGCGCGGATTCCTATGGGGTGTTCAACCGTCCGATCGCCGGGGTTGCCGAACATCTCCTTCCGGGCGTGAAAACCCGGGAAGGCGCAACGATCGAGGATGTCAAGGCCATTCTGCGCACCGGAAATCCTGTGCTGGCATGGTATGTTTCCGCGCCCATGCGGGACATCATGTACCGGTGGCGCTGGAGGGATGAAAACGGGGACGTGGTGTGCTGGCCGGGGGGCGAACACGCCGTGGTGGTCTGCGGCTGCGACGATACGTCCATTACCTACCGCGACCCAAACGCGGGCACGACGGTTGTGATCGACGATCTGACCTTTTCTAAAAGCTTTAGTGAACTTGGCGGCAGAATTGTCTGGTATACGCTGCGGAAGTGACCGGGCTATAAACAGACCTTTGCCTGAAAAAAGGAGCTTTCAGCCACAGAAACAGTGGAAGGGAGCTCCTTTTTTGCGGATGTGAAACCTTTCGGAACGGTTTGGGAATCGAGGCAGCTTTACGGACCAGACGCAGTCACAGGAAGGATCACGCAGTATAGTTCCACCCGTGCTCCCCGTGATAGATCATGAGCTTTGTCATACCGCCGTCGATGCAGATGTTTTCGCCGGTGATGAAGCCGGCTTTGTCTGAGCAGAGGAAAAGCGCCATTTCGGCGATGTCCTCCGGCTTTCCGACCCGGCCGGCCGGCTGCTGCAAAGCGTCCGGTCCGGTGATCTCAGAACCGGCGGTGTCAATCCAGCCGGGGGAGATGCTGTTGACCCTTGCCCTGCCGGAAAGGCTCACAGCCAGGGCGTGGGTCAGAGCGGCAATGCCGCCCTTGGCGGCGGTGTAGCTTTCGGTCTGGGGCTGGCTCATGCGGTCCCGGGAGGAGCCGATGTTGATCACGCAGGCGCCGGGCGCAAAGCAGGGAGAGAGCAGCTTTGTCAGATAAAAGGGCGCCGTCACCCCGGCCGTGAGTGCGAGAGAGAATTCTTCCCAGGTGCATTGCTCGATCCCCTTCGTCAGCGGGGGCGCGTTGTTGATGAGGTAGTCGACGTGCCCGCTTTTTTTGATCACGTCCGCGGCAAAGCGTTCCAGATCTTCTTTCCGGGTTACGTCGCCCATAAACCAGTCGCCTTTTAGGATATCGATGACGTGCACGGCCGCGCCTTCGCGCAGGAACGCGTCGGCGATTGCCTTTCCGATGCCGTGGGCTCCGCCTGTGATGACTGCTACTTTACCTGTAAATGAAGTTTGTTCCATTTCGTTTCCATCAGGTCTTAAAGGACTCCCGAGTCGTCCGTGACGTTTTTCAGAAAATCGGCGCGGACCAGGCGGGGCAGATGAAAGCCCGCGCCGCGGAGATTCATCTGGGACAGTTTCAGAAGCAGCAGGTTGACGTTTGTGTTCAGGTTCCTTGCCATGGAGAGCGCGTCCGCACCTTCCAGGGCCAGGGTGCGCACGTCTTCGTCCGAAAGCAAAAAATCGGCAGCAAACAGGTTTGCTTCGTATTCGAGATGGTCGGCGGTGTCAAAAAGAGCAAATTCCAAAAAGGCGCCGCGTATGTTTCTGTGCAGCAGGGCGTGGCCAAGCTCATGGGCGCATACAAGGCGCTGCATTTCATCCGAAAGGCGGCTGTTTATAAAGATAAACATTTGGCCGGATACGGTGGTGAAGGCGCCCTTCTGGGCGGTAAAATCGTCCCGGAACAGCACCGTGATTCCTTTTTCGCGCGATACGCGGAAAGGATCGCGGCCATACTGTCTGGCTGTGTTCGCCGCCAGGATGCCGATGCGTTCATCCGGCATCAGGGTTTTCCGCCCTTTTCGCCGCTGCCGTCGGCGGCGCGGAATTTTTTGGGCACGTATTTGCGGTTGCGCTCCTTGGCGATCCAGTAGGCATCCTGGATGGCGCGCATCATGGCGTCCATGTCCTCCTCGTTGAGTTCGCCGCCTGAATACAGCACGGAAACTTCCTGCACCAGACGGTTGGCGTCCGCCGCCGCGCGGGAGCCGAAGGTTTCCTGCGCTTTGAGAACGAATTCGGCATTGTCGTCCAGGAGCACCTGGGAGGGAATGTTCAGCGTTTTGCTGAGCAGAATGTAGCTTTCCCGCTGCTTGGGAAGGCGCTGTCCGCTTTCGTAGTTCTGTACGGTGCGAAGGCTGATCCCCGCAAGATCGGCAAGCTGCCGCTGGGAATACCCGGCCGCGATCCGGGCGGCCCTTACTTTTTCACCAAAGGTCATAATTGCCTCCATGAATGTTGCATATTGACAGTACGCAAGAAGTGCTGTACAATGGATACGCAAGTTACGCATTCAAGTATAGACGGAAAAAAACCGTCTGTCAAGGCGGCAAACAATTTTAATCCAATTGTTTTTTGCAGCTTATGCTTGCTGCGGGAGGGAATATGCGCACCATTCTGCACAGCGACGCCAACAGCTTCTATGCATCCGTGGAATGTCTTTTTGACCCTTCCCTGCGCGGAAAGGCGGTGGCTGTCTGCGGCTCGGCTGCAGACCGGCACGGCATTGTGCTTGCCAAGACGGAGAAAGCCAAACGCGCCGGCGTCAAGACCGGGCAGGCCAACTGGCAGGCCCTTCAGACCTGCCCGGATCTTTTGATGGTGGAGCCGCATTATGAACGTTATATGTATTTTTCTCGCAGGCTCCGCGCGATTTACGGCTGTTATACCGATCAGGTGGAACCGTACGGCATGGACGAATGCTGGCTGGATGTGACGGGTTCCTCCGCATCCGGCGGAGGGCTTGCCATCGCAAACGAGATCCGAAGGCGGGTCCGGGAAGAGCTCGGCATCACGGTTTCCGTCGGGGTTTCCTTTAACAAGGTGCTTGCAAAGCTCGGGTCCGATATGAAAAAGCCGGATGCCGTGACCGTGCTTGACAGTGAAAACTGGCGGTCGCTTGTGTGGCCGCTGCCGGTCGGGGAGCTTTTGTATGCGGGTCCCGCAACGGTCAGGAAGCTTCGTGCAAGGGGGATTGCAACCATCGGCGACCTTGCGCTCTGCCCGCCTTCGCTTTTGCTGAGCTGGTTCGGGGTCAACGGGCTGATGCTCGGGCGATTTGCGCGCGGGGAAGACGAAGGAAGGGTTCTGCGCGCGGACGAAAGCCTGCCCGTGCAGTCGGTCGGACACGGAACCACCTGCGTTGAGGACCTATATGAAAACGAACAGGTCTGGCGGGTTCTTTATGCTCTGAGCCAGGACGTGGGACACAGGCTCCGGGAAGCTGACGTTTTCGCGACCGGAGTCGAGATCGGAATCAGGGACAATGCGCTGTTTGGTGTCAGCGCCCAGACGAAGCTGAGTCTGCCGTCGCAGAGCCCGCTGGAGCTTTCCCGTGCGGCCTTCGCCCTCTTTCGGCGTAAGTATCCATGGCCAAAGCCCGTCCGTGCGCTGACCATCCGTGCGATCCGTCTGATTCCGCTTCCGGGCGCCTTGCAGACAGACCTGTTCGGCGACGTTTCAAGGCATGCCCGAAGGCAGGTTCTTGACGACTGTGTGGACGCTCTGCGAGGGCGGTATGGCGAAGAAGCGCTCGTTCCCGCAAGGCTGATGGGCGACCTTAAAATGGCGCAGGATCACTGCGATTTTGTGGCGATGCCGGGCAGCCTTCTCAGAACGGCAGGATAAAGGTACGGCTTGCATGAGCGGGACAGGGTGGTATATAATCAAGCAGCCGGGAATGCCCGGCGGAGGAAAACATGCAGGAAAAAATCATCGTCCGCGGCGCGCGGCAGCATAACTTAAAGAACGTCGACCTGGACATTCCAAGGAACAAGCTTGTGGTGTTCACAGGACTCTCCGGCTCCGGCAAATCCTCTCTGGCTTTTGATACCATTTATGCCGAGGGACAGCGCCGCTATGTGGAGAGCATGTCGAGCTACGCAAGACAGTTCCTTGGGCAAATGGACAAGCCCGACGTCGATATCATCGAAGGCCTTTCTCCCGCGGTTTCCATCGACCAGAAGACCACCGCGCGCTCGCCGCGCTCCACGGTGGGCACGGTCACGGAGGTTTACGATCACCTGCGGTTGATGTACGCGCGCATCGGCCAGCCGCACTGCCCGAATTGCGGAAGGGAAATCCGCAGGCAGACGGTGGACGAGATCGTCGACAGCATTCTTTCGCTTCCGGAGGGGACGAGAACGCTTCTCCTGGCGCCTGTCGTCCGAGGCAAAAAGGGCGCGCAGCAGAAGGGGCTCGAAGACGCCCGGAAGGCCGAGGCCGAA
>CAMOIA010000166.1 GCA_946615785.1 uncultured Clostridia bacterium | reverse complement strand
CAGATCATCTCCGTGTTCCAGATTATGTATGAGCCGATGGTGCTCACCAAGGGCGGGCCTGACAACGCTTCGCTGTCGCTGATGCAGCTCATGTGGCAGTATGCCTTCGGCGGCTCCATGAATTACGGCAAAGCCTCCGCCGTGGCCGTCATCGTCACGCTGATCCTGCTGGTCATGACCGCCGTCTATTCCTATTTCAACCGCAGGGAATCCGACTGGGATTAAGGGGGTGAATCCAGATGAGCAGCAAAAAGCAGCGCACGGGCGTGATCCGTGAATATGATATGCATTCTCCCTGTGTCCGGATCGGATACGGCTTCATTCTCTTCTTATGCGTCATCATGGTGGTCATCGCCCTGTTTCCGCTCGTATGGGTCATGCTGGCCGGGTTCAAGGACTTAAAGGAGTTTATGTCCAGCACCTCCATTTTCCCGCAGGCATATGACCTGAAGACCTTCGTGACCACCTGGAACCAGCTTGGAATCGCGAAGAACTATCTCAATTCCTTTCTCTCGGTCCTTGGCAGCGTGGCCTGCGCCCTCATTTTCAACGGCCTTCTGGGCTACGGCCTTGGCATTTTAAAGCCGAAGGGATACGGCATCGTCAAAAAACTGGTCATGCTCTCCCTGCTCATGCCGACAACCATCAGCATCGTGCCCCTGTTCATGAACATCCAGGCCCTGAGGCTTGGCAATTCGTTCATTCCCCTTTGGCTTTCCTTCGGCGCGAACGCCATGTACGTCATTCTGTTCGTGCAGTTCTTTGAATCGCTCCCGTCGTCCATCATCGAAGCCAGCCGTATCGACGGGTGCAGCCAACTGCAGATCTTCTTCCGCATCGTGCTGCCCCTGTCAAAACCCATCTGCTCAGTGGTGGCCATTTTCGCCGTCAACGCCGCCTGGTCGGACTTCCTGCTGCCCTACCTGGTGCTGCGCGGCGGAAACCTGCAGACGGTGATGGTGCGCCTGTTCGTGTTCAGTACGGAACAGACGGTAAACGCGGACGATATGATGCGGTCCGTCGTGTTTTCCATGATTCCCCCCATCATCCTGTTCTTTATTTTCCAGAAGCAGCTGACGGAAAACGCCGTTTCGGTCGGCATCAAGGGGTAACGAAAGGATTGCGTATGGCAAAAAAAGCGGATCAGTATTTCAGGGTGGATCCCTGGAAAGTCATCGAGGAAGGCTTCGACCCCGCATACGCCCGCGTAAGCGAGTCGGTTTTTTCCCTCGCGAACGAGACCCTTGGGGTCCGGGGCTGCTTTGACGAAGGCGGCAGCGTGGACAGTCTGCGAGGCGCGTACATGAACGGCGTGTATGACATACAGGCGCTTCCGAAAAGCTACCGCGGCATCGTGGACAAAACCCATTTCATGATTCCCGCCGCAGAATGGCTGGCGACGAAAATCACGGCGGACGGGGAAACGCTGGACCTCGGAAAGGCGCGCTTCCACAGCTTTCTAAGGGTGCTTGACATGCAAAGCGGCACCCTGGAGCGCTCCTTCGTCTGGCAGACGGCGGGCGGAAAGGCGATCAGGATCACCTTCCTTAGGTTCCTGGACCGTACCGCGCGGGAAAGGGCCTATCAGCGCGTCACCCTGGAAGCGCTGAACGCCCCCGCGGACATCTGCTTTGCCTCCGGCCTTTCCTTTGACGTGATGCACGAAGGCTATCAAAAATGTTTCTGGCAAACGCCCCGCCTGCAAGCCTCGGACGGCATGCTGATGGCGCAGTGTGAGACTGCTGCCTCCGGACAGACCGTGTTCGCAGGCGCGCTTTTGAGCCTTGCATACAAAACCGAAGCCTGTACCGACGAACGGGGCGCATACCTTTGCGCAAGGTTTACCCTCGAAAAAGGGCAGAAGACCTCCATCGACAAACGCGTCGTGATTCTTTACGACGGCACGGGGGGCGAAACCCTCTGGTCGCACGGGCTCAAAGCCCTCCAAAGGAGCCGTGAGGTATCCCTTGACGAGGCCCTGAACGCACAGCGGGCCTACTGGGACGCCTTCTGGCGCACTCTGGACATTAAGATCGACCCGTCGGACGAGGAAACAGCCGAAGCTGTAGCCGCCGAACAGCAGGGCGTGCGCTTTTGCAGCTTCCAGCTGGCGCAGACCTACAACGGCGGCAGCATGCGGCACAACATCGGCGCAAAGGGCCTGACAGGCGAAGCGTACAACGGCCATGCCTTCTGGGATACGGAGGCCTGCTGCCTGCCCTTTTACCTGTTCACAAACCCTGAAGCGGCCAAATCGCTGCTGATGTTCCGCTACAACACCCTGCCGCAGGCGCGGGAAAGGGCGAAAATGCTGGACTGCAAGGGCGCGTGCTACCCCATCGCCACCCTGAACGGCGAGGAAGCCTGCTCGCTCTGGCAGCACGCCAGTCTGCAGCTGCAGCCGAGCACGGCGGTGGCGTACGGCATCTGGCATTATGTGCACGTGACGGGCGACGAGGATTTTCTCTGGAGCATGGGCGCGGAAATGCTGCTTGAAATCGCCCGCTTCCTGGCAAGCCGGGTTGAAAAGGGCGCGGAGACGGGAAAATACGGCTTTTTCGGCGTGATGGGCCCGGACGAATTCCACATGATGGTGAACAACAACGCCTACACCAATTACATGGGCAAGCGCACGCTTTCCCTTGCCGCAGATACGCTGACCGAAATGCGCAGCGAAAAGCCGCAGGCCTATGCCCTGCTGGCAGAAAAAACAAATCTTTCGGAAGATGAAATCCTGAGCTGGGCCGAAATCGCGGACGGCATGTTCGTCCCGATGGGGGAAAACGGCCTCATCGAGCAGCACGACGGGTATTTTAACCTGCCCCACACCGACATCCATTCGATTCCGGTTTCCCAGTTCCCGCTTTACGATCATTGGTCCTATGACCGCATCTACCGTTCCGACATGATCAAGCAGCCGGACGTGCTGATGATGCTCTATCTGTACAATTCATCCTTTTCCGGGGACGTAAAGCGCGTCAATTACGATTTTTATGAGCCGCGCACCATCCACGAATCCTCCCTCTCCCCCGCCATCCATTCCATTCTGGCGGCCGAGCTTGGCAAAATGGAGGAAGCCGTGCGCTTCTTCGGCTTTGCCACCCGCCTGGATCTGGACAATTACAACCGCAATACGCGGGAAGGGCTGCACATCACCTCCATCGCGCTGGCCTGGGTGAACATCGTATACGGATTTGCCGGCCTGCGCAGCGACGGCGAAGGCCTCAGCTTCGCCCCGCGCCTGCCAGAGCGGTGGAGCCGGCTTTCCTTTTCCATCCTGTACCGCGGACGGGTGATCAGCGTGCGCATGGAAACCGAAAAAACCGCCTTTGCGCTTGCCGAAGGCAGCGATCTGCCGGTCAGGATCTACGGCCGGGAATGCGTGCTCACAGGCACGGAATGCTTTTTCCCTGCCGGCGGCTGACACAGCCGATCGTCCGCCCACAGCGCGGAAAACGGCTTGCCATGCTGCCCGCACTATCCTGTCAATCCGCCTTTCCGGCGGATTTTCCGTAAGGAGGCCTTATGAACGGCTGGTTACTTGAAAAGCACGGCTTTGATGTGAAGGACGCCGCTGCGGACGGCAACCGTTTTCTGTGTGCCAATGGGTATATGGGGTGCCGCGGCACCGTGGAAGAAGCGGACGCGTCCCTCTTCCCCGCGATCACCCTTGCCGGGGTTTACGACCGGTTTAAGGACCGCTGGCGGGAACCCGTCAACGCCCCGCAGGCCCTGAAAATCGTCGTCATGTTCAACGGGCGCACGATGGCGCTTGGAAAGCGCGAAGCGCCGCGGCATCTGCAAACACTCGACTGCCGCCACGGCGTTTTTCAAAGGGAGACCGACTTCGGCCCCGTCGCCGTCAGGAGCCGGCGCTTTGTTTCCATGTCCCAGGCGCACCTGATGGCCGACCGCTTTGAAGCGCGCTTTCTGGAAGAAGGCGACGCCGAGCTGCGCGTCGGCATTTCCACTGACATCTGGGATATCAACGGTCCGCATCTCTTTGATTTTTCCTGTCAGGCAAAGGATACGCTGACGGTACGGGCCGAAACGGGCGAAAAACACATCACGGTCGCCGCATCCCAGTGCGTACAGTGGGATTGTGCGGCCGAATACACGGCCGAAAACACCAAATCCGGCCCCTTCCATGTGCTGAAGAAGCATGTCCGAAAGGGCGAAACGCTTTCCTTCTCAGCCTTTGCCGCCGTTTTTACGTCCCTTGACACAAAAGACCCGGAGGGCAAAGCCGAAGCGCTGTGCCATTTGGCACGGGAGGAAGGCTTTGACGCCTGCCTGCAGGCGCATGAAGACGCCTGGGAAACGATCTGGAATCGCTGCGAAGTAACCCTGACGGGGAATGACGAGGCCGTGCTTTACATGCACGCGAGCCAGTACCACCTGAACGCCATCGCGCCAAGGCACGCG
>CAMOIA010000165.1 GCA_946615785.1 uncultured Clostridia bacterium | reverse complement strand
GCAGAAGCCTGACGAGCGTAACGATCCCGGCCAGCGTGACGAGCATTGGGGATTATGCCTTTAATTACTGCACAAGCCTGACGAGCGTCATCGGTCCGGCAGGCGTCCCGTTAAAGGATTATTACTATGGGACGGATAGGGAGATGGGTGCGGGCTTGATGCGGGTTTCGCTTCCCTCCACGATTCATACAATCGGCATAACTCCTTTTATGGGGACAGGCCTTGGTCAGACGGTATCCCCGGACTTTATCCTGCCAGCGGGCAACGGGCAGGCGCTGATCCTTGAACCGGTGGCGTTTGCGGGCATCGATGCCGGCTATGTGTTCATTCCCGCTGCGGTCAGGCAGATTCCGGGCCGCGCGTTTGCCGACTGCAAAAACCTGCGTTTCGTGCTGATCGAATACCCGTACTGCGTTATCGCACAGGACGCCTTCGAAGGCTGTGAAAATCTGACCGTCATTGGACAACCGTCACCAGCCATCATGCGGCTTGTCGAGGCGAATGATTATCAGTTTGTCGCTCTGCCTGGTGATAACGGCTGACGCTACGGCTTGCGGAAACGGCCCATTCATGTACTTTCCGGCAAAAATTCTTTCAGAAACCACATAATCGTTGACAATACGATCTGAAAATGATACAATGCCCTCAGAACAAACCGTAAATGGCAAAGCTGAGGGCATTTTCTTTTTGGTATTCCTGAAAACGTGTTTCCAGGCAATATCCGCTTTGGAAATCTGCAAAGCCCCTTCAGGGGAGGTGAATGCATGAGCGACAGGGCCGCGGGGAAAATCCGCAGGCATACGATCTTCAATTCCGCCAGGGAGCGCAAGCTGGTGTGGATGCGCATCGTGCGGGCCCGGTACATCTACCTGATGATGGTCCCGGTCATCGCGTATTTTGTGCTGTTCAAATACATGCCCATGTGGTTTTTGCGCAGCGCCTTTTATGATTACAAGCTGCTCAAGGGCTTCAACAGCAATTACGTGGGCTGGAAATGGTTCGAAAGGCTTTTGACCAATCCGGACCTGTTCACCTATATCCGCAACACCCTGGTGCTCAATTTCTCGGCGCTCGTTTTCCTGTTTCCCCAGCCGCTCATTTTCGCGATCCTCCTGAACGAGGTGCGGAACCGGCACTTCATGAAGGCCGTGCAGACCATTTCGTACCTGCCGCACTTTGTGTCCACGGTGGTGCTGGTCAGCATGATCACCACCATGTGCTCGCCCTCCATCGGCACCATCGCAAAGATCGTGAAGCTCTTTGGCGGCACGCCGGTGAATTATTTGAGCGAGCCGAAATATTTCGTCACCGTCAACGTCATTTCGGGCTTCTGGCAGTCGGTCGGCTGGGACGCCGTGATCTACGTTTCCACCTTAGCGGGCATCGACGAGGTGCTCTACGAGGCGGCGAGGATCGACGGCGCGAACCGGTGGCAGCAGATTCTGCACATCACCTTCCCGGGGCTTCTGAATACCTTCGTGCTGCTTCTGATCATGCAGGTCGGAAACCTCCTTTCGGTCAATTTTGAAAAGGTGTACCTGCTGCAGAACACGCTGAACCTTTCGGCATCAGAAATGCTGCCCACCTTCACCTACAAAACGGGCATGGAAAGCCACAAATACGGCTATGCCACGGCGGCAGGGCTGTTCAATTCGCTCTGCTCGGTGGTTCTTGTGTTCATCGCCAACACCGTGAGCCGCAAGGTGAGCGAGATATCGCTGTTTTAAGGGGGTGAGGGCATGTCGGTCAACGCAAAGGCTCAAAACAGAAGCGGCGAATTCATCCGCCGCAGCCGGGGGGACAAGATCGCGGACGTTTTCATCACCCTGTGGATGGTGCTGCTGCTGCTCTTTTTCCTCTATCCGCTTCTGAACATGTTTTCCATCTCCATCAGCAGCGACGCGTCGGTGCTGGCGGGGCAGGTCACGTTTTACCCGATCGGGCTGAACGCGGGCGCGTACGAGCTGATTTTCAGCTACAGCGATCTGTGGCGCTCTTTTGGCAACACCATTTTCGTGGCGGGGGCCGGGTGCTTCCTGAGCCTGCTGTTTCTGTGCCTGGCGGCCTATCCGCTGGCCTTCGGCGGCCAGTTTTACGGCAGGAAGCTCTATAACCTGTTCATCCTGTTCACCATGTGGTTCAACGGCGGCATGATCCCGCTGTTCCTCACCATCGGAAAGCTCGGCTTGCAGGATTCGCTCTGGTCGCTCATCTTCAACGGCCTCATGACCGCGTATTATGTGGTCATCGTGCGCAGCTATTTCCAGTCCGTGCCGGATTCCATCGTGGAAAGCGCGAGGCTTGACGGCGCGAACGATTTTATGATCCTCTTCCGGCTGATCGTGCCGCTTTCAAAGCCGGTGCTGGCCACCGTGGCCCTGTGGGTGATCGTGGGCCACTGGAACGATTACTTAAACCCCCTCATGTTCCTTTCAAGCCGCGAAAACTACACCCTGCAGCTCAGGCTGAAGGAAATGGTGCTGAACGCGGAAACCTCCACCATGAACATCAGCATGAGCAAATCCTCCGGCGCGAACATCGCCGCCGCCCTCGGTCAGCAGACCAAGAACGCGGTGCTGGTGGTCGCCATGATCCCGATGATCGTGCTGTACCCCTTCATCCAGAGGTACTTTGTGGGCGGCGTGATGCTGGGCTCGGTGAAGGGATAAAAATGGTTTTTCGCGCGCGACGACGCGCCTGAAACAAATATACGAAGGAGGCTGAAACCATGAAAAAGATCCTGGCTCTGATCCTTGCCGCTGTGATGATGCTGGGGGCCTGTACCGCCCTGGCGGACGATCCGCCCCTCAAGCAGGCGCTGATCGACGCTGCGAAAGCGCTTCAGCCCAGCGAGAACCTGTACTTTGAAAACGGCCTTGAAATCACCGGCGTCGGCATGATTTACAACAACTATCCCACCGATTTCGACGGCTGCTACCTCTGGCCCGCCATCAAGGCGCTGACCAACACCACCGTCTCCATCGATTGGCGCGTGGAGGACAACTATTCCACCCAGATCGCCACGATCCTCGCCTCCCAGAAGCTGCCCGACATCATCACCGCGGGCGCCTATGGCGTGAGCAACCTGGCGGATGAAGGCGCGATCATCGCTCTGGACGATTATCTGGACCTGATCCCGAACATCGTCGAAGCGGTCGGCGCGGACAGGATGGCCAAGTGGCGCAGCGCGGACGGCCACATCTACACCATCCCCACCATCGTGAACGTTCCCGGTTCCCAGACCGTGATGATCCGCAAGGACTGGCTGGACGCCCTGAACATGAGCGAGCCCCAGACCTGGGACGAATGGGTCGAACTGTGGCGCGCCATCAAGGCGAACGACTTGAACGGCAACGGCGACCCGAACGACGAAATCCCGCTGGCGCTTGAACAGGGCGCGACCGGCGAGAGGAGCCTTGCGAGCCTGCTGCACGCGTTCGGCATCAAGTGCTCTTCCGACTGCCAGTTCTGCGTGATGGACGACGGCACCTACGGCATGGTGTACGATCATCCCCGCTATCCTGAATTCCTGAAGGCCGTGCAGGAGCTCTACGCGGAAGGCCTGCTGGATCCGGAATTCTCCACCCGCACCCAGGCTGAACTTTTCACCGTGATGGATTCCAACCTGGTCGGCACCTGCATGACCTGGGCGGAGCGCTGCCGCATTTCCACCTATGCCCTGCGTGAACTTGGCGACGAGGACGCGCTGTGGATCGCCGTGGCCCCCATCACCGGCCCCTACGGCGACCAGATGACCCAGGAGCGCGAGGCTGTGAGCAGCGTCTGGTGCATCACCACCGCGGCGGAAGAAGCCGGCAAGGTGAAGGACATCCTGACCTGGTTCAACTGGTTCTGGTCCGAGGAAGGCAACAACCTGTACAACTACGGCATCGAAGGCGTCTCCTATGACATGGTGGACGGCGAAGCGCAGCTCAAGCCCGAAATGGTGGGCAACGGCTTTGTGGATTACCGCCAGAGCGGCTGCGAATACGAGCCCTTCGGCAATGAGTGGCAGACCAGCGCCTTCATGCAGTGCCTGTTCGCAGGCCAGCCCATGGACGACCTGGACGACGCGTCCGCGTCCTTCTACGCCGGCCTTGCGGTCGTGAACACCGGCAAGTTCTATTCCATGCCCCAGGTGCTCGCGACGCCCGAATACACCGAATACCGCGCCGAGCTGATCACCACCGGCGTCTGCGTCCTTCGTGACCAGGCTGTGGTCGGCCAGCTGAGCGTGGATGATTTCTTTGCCCAGTATGAAACCCTCAAGACCCGCGGTCTGCAGGAAGTGATTGACGCCGGTGCCGAAGCATACGCAGTGCTGGCCGGCGAGTAACACAGGCAGCGCGGCTGCAGAATAACACATCTTTGGCCCCGGGAAACCGGGGCCTTTTTGCGTCCGAGCACGGGGGGATGAGGGGCGATGGGACGCAGTCCCTCGGGCGCAAGGCGCGGAATACGGCAG
>CAMOIA010000164.1 GCA_946615785.1 uncultured Clostridia bacterium | reverse complement strand
GACTTCACCGCGATCGCCCAATGGCTTGTCTGCTCCCTTCACATCCTTTGCAGCGCAAACCGGATACAGAACTGGAAGGCGGCGGCGCTGATCGCGTTTTCCCTGCCGGTGCTGATAGCGCTCAATATCGCGCACGCCGATCAGCAGGGCGTCATCTGGATCCTGGTCATGATCTCCTGCATGCTGTACATGATGCTCTTTCTGCGCCTCGGCATGAAGGGAGACACCAGCCTTGTCCTGCAGCACTGGGCGCACGCACTGATGCAGGCCGAATTCGCAGCTTCCCTCGCGTACCTGATCACCACGTTCCTCGTCAGCCGCGGAATCCTGAACTTTCCGGATATTCCCGCTTACCATATCGTGATGGCCTTCGTGTATCTGCTGGTTCTGACGCCGCTTGGATTGATCATGTACAAGCGCGAACGCCGCCAGGACAAGCCGCTGAAAATCAGCCGCAAGGACGTTTTCATCAACATTCTGATCGCCATCGGCGCTTTTGCGCTCAGCAACATCAGCTTCTGGGCGTCGGAAACCATTTTTGACATCAGCATGGGCGGCGGCGTGCTGATTGTGCGGGCCGTTTCCGATTTTTCCGGCATGATCGCGCTGTTCGCCGTGGATGAATACGGGTACGCAGCGCAGCTGAAAATGAACCTGAGCGTGCTTGAAAACATGCTGGACAATCAGTATGCCCAGTACCAGCAGTTCAAGGCCAACAACGACCACATGCAGCAGGTCTATCACGACGTAAAACACTTGATCAACTATATCCGCAGCGTTTCCAGTTCCCAGAAATATGAAAAAGAGCTCAGGAACATGGAAGACCTTGTCAGCAATTACGAAGCGCAGTACGACACGGGCAATTCCGTTCTGGACGTCGTGCTCAGCAACAAAAAAATGCTCTGCCGCAATGCCGGGATCACCCTGGAATGCTACATCGACGCGCAGGAAATGGGGTTTCTGGACGCCGCGCACATCTGTTCCATCTTTGGCAACGCACTGGACAACGCCATCGAATACGAATCCAAAATCGACGAGATCGAAAAGCGCCTGATCAAGATCAGCGTGTTTTCAGAAAACCAGTTCCTGATCATTCACATCAGCAATTACTGCGAACAGCCCGTCCTGCAGACGGAGGAAGGTCTGGTTACGACCAAGCCGCACCCGGAACGTCATGGTTTCGGCATCAAGGGAATGAGGCTCGCGGTGGAAAACTATAACGGGCATATGAACGTCAAGCAGGAAAACAAGTGGTTCGTCGTTTCCATCCTGATCCCGATTCCAACCCGGCAGGCGGCAGAAGAAGCCTGATCCTAATTCCAGAACCGGTTTTCATGGTTTATAAAAGAGGCTTGAGAATGAGCAGCGGCACGTTCAACTGGGCTTTTATCGGCACCGGCACGCTTGCGAAACAGGTTGCGAAGGAGATCACCAATTCCGGCCGGCACAGAATCGTATCCGTTTACAGCCGGAACGCATCCAAGCGTGAAGCCTTTGCCCAGCAGTACGGCGCTCTGGCGGCGCAGAGCGCCGAGGAGGCCATTACCCATCCCGACGCAGACGCGGTGTACATCGTAACGCCGCATACAAGCCATGCGGAATTTGCCCTGCAGGCCATCGATCTGGGCAAACCCGTCCTGTGCGAAAAGCCGATCACAACCGACGCTGCCAAGGCGCAGGAAATGATCCGCCGCAGCCGGGAAAAGGGCGTGTATTTCACCGAAGCCATGTGGACCTGGTTCTCCCCCATCGCCAACCAGGTCAAAAAATGGCTGGACGCAGGCGAATACGGTGATATCGAGAAACTGCATTTTACCTACCATATCAAAAGCATCAACTACGCACCCAGGGTTTCCGACCCCATGCTGGCCGGAGGCGCGCTATTGGATATCGGCATTTATCCGCTGACGTATATTTACCGTCTCTTCGGCAAGCCTGCCAGCATTGAATGCCGGGGCATTCTGCAAAACGGAATCGATACAGACGAGGAAATCAGCCTGACCTATCCGAGCGGAAAGGTATACACCGCAAGCGTTTCCCTGCTCGATTACAAGGGACTTGAAAAAATGACCCTGTGGGGCACGAAGGGGCATACCAATTTGCGCTTTTACCATATGACCAACCATGTCAAGCTTTGCCGCCTGCACGGAAAGAACGAAACGCTTCGCGCATACGGCGGCATGCTCAACGAATTTGACCTGGTAGCGGCCGAAATCAGAAGCGGCCTGACTGAAAGCGCATATGTGCCGCACCAGGCCACGCTGGACGTCATGGAGCTGATGGACGAATGCCGCCGGCAGATGGGGCTCGTGTACCCGTTTGAAAAAGCCGCACCCGGCGAAGGCTGACCTATACCGGACGAGGGCGGGCCCTTCCAAAGCCCTGAACCCCGCTTCGCGCAGTTTTCCGCCCGGATCTTTTTCCGGCATCGGCCTGCTGTTCAGAAAGCGGACAAGCATGTTTTTTGATCATCGCCGGCACGGAATGGTTTTCGTTTTCAGCCACTGAAAAAGCGCCATTCCAGGGAAATGCCGTTTTCCCTGGAATGGCGTTTTTTTCTTACTTTGCTGTTTCAAGCAGCGCTCCGATCCGCTCAGCTGCGTCGCCGATTCCCTCCGGAACCTTGCCCTGCGCAAAATCCGGTTTGCCGCCGCCCCGAAGCCCCGCCGTTTTTGCAAGCGCAGCCATGGACACAGGTGCGTTTTGCGACGCAAGCACGAATTGCCCCTGCGCCGACAGGCACAGGATCACCCAGTCCGGGTGGTTTGCCATCGCCTCTGAAGCCGCTTGTGAAAGCACGCTGTGCTCCACATCGGCAAAGCGCATCACCATCAGCTGTGTTTTTCCAAAGGTCTTCACATCCCGCTCCGCTTCCCTCTCTGCAAGCTGGCAGAGCGCCTGGGAAAGGGTGCGGATGCGTTCCGACTGGGCCGCCAGTTTCTGCTCCACAGCCGCGAGCCCCAGGTCCAAACGGTCAGACGGACAAGAAAGCGCGTCGGAAACGAGCCTGCACTGCGCATAGGAAACTGCGAAGGCCTTAAAGGCCCGCTCTCCGCATACAAACCTTACGCGTGCCTTTCCCCGCTCCGGAAGCACCGAGAGGATTTTGACACAGCCGATCCATCCCGCGCTTGGCGGATGCGTGCCGCCGCAGGCGCAGTATTCGTAATCGCCGTAGGCGACCACGCGGACGTGTTCCTTCACGGCGGGCGGTTTTCGAAGAGGGATCGAGGCAAGCTCTTCCTTGCCCGGGAACCAGCAGCGCACCTTAGCGTCCTCGCGGATCTCACGATTCACGAGCGCTTCGACCGCCGCGATTTCCGCCTCCGTCATCCGCGTTCGGCCGTCCGGGAGCGTAACGTCGATGGTCGCGTCCTCCGCGCCGCAGTGCAGACCGATGGTAACGCCCTGCATCAGCGCCCAGATCGCGCCTGCGATCATGTGCTCGCCCCCATGCTGCTCCATGTGGTCGCGTCTGCGCTCCCAATCGATCACCCCGTGCACGCGTGTGCCCGGCAAAACCGTCTCAGGGATCCGATGCCAGACCTCGCCGTCGTCGTCCACCGTAACGTCCGTCACCGGATATTCGTCGCTGTCCGTCCGGATGACGCCGTTGTCATGCGGCTGTCCTCCGGAGGTCGGGTAAAAGGCTGAACGGTCAAGCGCAATCAAAAAGCCGTCTCCATGCGCCTTTATGCAGGTGACCACCGCGTCAAATTCCTTTAGCAGCGGATCATCGTAATACAGTCTTTCGGTCATAGCCTTACAGGGTCGCCGCGATCACGGCTTTGATGGTGTGCATGCGGTTCTCGGCCTCGTCGAATACGATGGAGCGGTCGCTTTCAAACGCCTCGTCCGTCACTTCCATGCATTCGATTCCGAATTTTTCATAAATCGCAAGGCCGGTCTCGGTCTTCAGGTCATGGAAGGCAGGCAGGCAGTGCATGAACACCGCCTTGTCCCCTGCGCGCTGAATCAGCGGCAGGGTGACCCTGTACGGGGTCAGCGCGGCGATCCTCTCCGCCCAGACAGCCTCCGGTTCTCCCATCGAGACCCACACGTCGGTATAGAAGACGTCCGCGCCCAGCCCGGCCCCGGCTTCCGGATCCTCCGTGCACAGGATGCTGCCGCCGCTTTCCCTGGCCATCGCCCGGCATTCCGACTGCAGTTCTTCAGAGGGCCAATAGGCCTTCGGCGCGCAAAGGATGACGTTCATGCCCATCTTCGCACAGCCGATCATGAGCGAATTGCCCATATTGTACCGCGCATCGCCCATGTAGCAGAGGGTGACGCCCCGCAAATGCCCGAAATGCTCGCGGATGGTCAAAAAATCCGCCAGAATCTGCGTGGGATGGTATTCGTTCGTCAGTCCGTTCCACACCGGCACGCCTGCGTATTTCGCAAGCGTTTCCACGATTTCCTGGCCAAAACCGCGGTATTCGATGCCGTCGAACATGCGTCCGAGC
>CAMOIA010000163.1 GCA_946615785.1 uncultured Clostridia bacterium | reverse complement strand
GCCGCCTTTCAGCCTGACGATGCCGTCGCGCGGAACCGCTTCAAAGCCCTCTCCCATTTCCTCGGCGATTTCAATCTGCACGGGAAGCCCCTGAAGCAGCGCTTTCGCCGTATCCAGGGGGGTTTTGCATTCTTCCCCCACATTCGGAATGTTTCTCATCCAGCCGGGAAAAACTTTCCAGGTTTGCATCAGACGCTCTCCTTTCCATAATAAGCGTACCGGTATCCGGGGTCTTCCTCCGGTCTGCGTTCCTTCACGCGGACGCGGGCAATGGCGTTACCGCTCAGCGTAACCTGCAGCGTTTCTCCCGCCTTCAGGATACGCGTTTCCACACGCGGCTGTGCGGCCGCTTTCAAAAGCGAAATCTCGTCCGCAGTCAGGCAGGAGGGTTCCCCCATGTCGTGCCAGGCCTTCAGCGGATCGCTCTTTCCTTCAAAAACCGTTTCGATGGAAACGAATGCTTCCAATTTATACGGCAGACGGAAGGAAAAAGCATTCTCCCTGCCGTCCCTTCCCGCAAGGTTCCAGAGGATGGCATCATAGTTTCCGTCCGATGCCGTCATGACACAGTGCTGATCGCGGTATACGCATTCACCGTGAAGGGACGCGTACCACGAAAACGCCCAAAGCGTTGGCTTTGGGATGCAGCCTGCTGCCATCAGGCCAAAGCCGCCGTGAAACGGCCTTGTGGGAACGCCGCTTTCCTCAAACACGTCGCCAAACGTCCAATAGCTGTAGCCTTCGCAGGTGTCGCCGAGCCCTGAAAGAAGCTCTGCCGCCAGTGCAGCGTTCTCAACCGTGTCATGGATCGGACAGAACGGATTGTAGCTGGTATTGAATTCGGTTACATACATCGGCATTCCCCTGTATTCCGGGAAGGAATCGATGATCCGCCGGCTCTCCTGAAGCTCGTCAAAAATCGCTTTCGGGTCCGACATCGCATGATAGAGATACCTTCCGTCGTGCTCCGGCGTCTGCCCGAGATACACGTGCCGCGTCACAAAATCGACGGGGATTGCGCGTTCCCGGCATCGAATCAGAAAATCCTCAATCCACTTTTGTGAACCGCCCCCACCGCAGATCGCGGGGCCGCCGACGCGAATGGAAGGAAGCACCTCCTTCACCTTCCGCGCCGTCGCCTCATACAGCTCCAGGTATTTTTCCTTATCCGCGTTTTCCCAGAAACCCGCAAGATTCGGTTCGTTCCACACTTCGATCGGCCAGGTCGCGACTTCCTGCTTTCCATACCGGTTCATGAGATGCTCAAGCGTCGCGCCGACGAGCGCCGTCCAGGCGTTCATGTCCTTGGGCGGCGTCGTATGCGCCTTCCAATAGAACAAAGTCTGTTTTCCGGACGCCATCGTCTCCGGCATAAAACCAAGTTCCAGGAACGGCCTTAGGCCCTTTTCGCGGTAGCTGTCCATCACACGGTCAAGGTATGTAAAACAGTATTGCGTCCGTTTTATGCCGTCCGGATCCGTCCGTTCCTGATAGATAGCCATATCGTCTGAAAACAGACCGTGGCCTCTGATGTACGCAAAGCCGCACAGGTCCTGCACCGCTTTCAGTTCCTTCTGGTATTCCGCATGCAGCGCAAGGCCCATGCGGCCAGTGCCGACGCAGAACGACGCATGATTGTGAAACTGATGCTTTCCCGTTTCCGGCGTTATAAAATAGATGCTCATTGCATATCCTCTCCGCTCATGTCAGCTTTTTCCCCGCCGCTTTGGACATTCTCGTATTGAAGGAAAAACGCGTCAAAATCAAACCTGCAGCCAGGCAGAAATACAAAGGAAAACGTATAGCGTCCCGGCTCAAGGCACAGCGGGAAATGCTGCCCGGCATGTGTTTTTCCCGTGCCCGCAAACCGAAGCATGAAGGTTTCCTCTCCCTGTGGACCGGATACAAGAAGGTTGATGGGATTCATGGGAAGATCCGTCGCACCGTCGATTGTGATGCCAGAAACCATCTTTTCAATCACGATATCCTCAAACACGACCGTTACATTGTTTCCGATTCCCGTCACGGCCGTATCCTGGAGGTTGAAATCATCCCCATAGATCCTGTCCGCTTCACCCGCTGCCACCCATCTTTCCGCCCGCGGCTGTTTTTCAAACTGGAATCCCTTCAAATGTACCTTTTCTTCCATCGAGAACCACAAGGTATGCATTCCCCTGAGCCTTACGGGCAGACGGTATGTTTCGCTTTGATACTGGTTCCAGATGGATTTTTTCTGATACCTCAGGGCTGCGATTTTGTTTCCGTCGTCCGGATCACCGTCCCACAGGGTCATGATATGGGCGGAATCATCCAGGGCGAAAATCGGCAGTTCAAGTGTGTCCGACCCGTCCAGACCAAAGTCTATATTTGAAAACCCGATCATGCTCCTGCCGTCCCGCGCGAACGACACGCCATGTTCGTTTCCGGCTGTCACTTCCCCACGGCGCAAATCCGAAAGGGACGCCGACAGGAAGGTATACGGATCCAGCTGCGTCTTTCCAAAGCCTGCAGCTTCTATTCCGACGGATGAAAGGATTCTCGGATGGTCTTCCCCGTTGTCGCAGGCAGCCCGAAGGTAGAAAAGGCCATCGCCCTTCGCGGTAACCGTAACGATATCCCCTTCAATGCTCGCATTGGCGCAAGGAACAGCCACGCCGTCCGCATTCAGAATCTTAAACGTTGTTTTCCCCGGATCAGCGCCGGATGGAAGAACCTGAAAACGAAAGCGTGCGGATGGTTTTTGCACAGTCAGATGCGGATCATCAAGGCTGATCAGGCGAATCGCGCGCGCACGTACCGGTTCGGTCTTTGCGTTCAAAAAGCTCTCCTGAATCCGGCTGCGGCCTTCTTCCAAAGGCGCGTTCACGCAGGGAATGGTAAGAGCGGCATCCCGCAATCCCGGCGCACTGACATGAACGCGAACGGCATCCTTTTCGCCGGCGGCGACGATGATCAGAAGTTTCCCGGAAAAGAGACGTTTGCCGTACTCACGGTACCCGTCCGGATCGGTCGAATCCCCGTTGTCGACGCCAAGGAGCACGCCTCCATCGACGTCAATCCGCACCCTGTCCACCGCGTTTTCAACCGTGCGTCCCTGCGCGTCCAGTGCGCGTACGGTCAGAAAAGCCATATCCTTCAGATCGCGTTTGATGCTCGTGTCAGACGATTCGATTGCAAGCGCATACGCATCGCCAAACGAACTCCGCTCATCTGTGACGGTGCCATTTTTTCCGTACCCGACCGCTTTAAGCACGCCTTCTTCATACGGCACGCGGAAGACGCACCGGTATCTTTCGGTTTTCATTTTGCCAAGCGATCGGCCGTTGAGAAACAGTTCAACCGCCTCAAGGTTCGTCCAGACAGGCACGTCCACCATCTGCCCCGGATTAAAATCCCAATAGACGCCGATGTGCAAAACATCTTCCCGGCTCCATGCAGCCTTGAAAAGCGCATAGCCGTCCTTCGGGAAACAAGCCGTATCCGCCTGTCCGAAATAGCAGGATCTCGTATGATACGGCGTCGGTTCGCCGATATAGTCGAATCCTGTCCAGATAAACTGTCCGAGGGTATACGGCCTTTTTTCCTCTTCCTCCAGCATCCTGGCCGCATCCTGTGTTCCCCAGCCTGTTTTGCTGTTTAACAGCGCGCTGCACTGCAGATCCTCATCCGACAGAATATCGTGATCGATCGGGAAATGATAGATGCCGCGGCTTTGCAGGATGGATGCGGTTTCGCTGCCATAAATGATCCAGTCCGGATGCTCCGCGTGGTGTTTCGCATAATATTTTTCAGCGTAGTTGTAGCCCGGCAGCCCGATCACCTCGGCGCATCCCTGCGCCCCTTTCCAGGGCATATAATTGCTGCCGAAGGTCACGCGCGCGTTTTCATCCGGATCGTGCTTTTTTACTTCGTCCCGCAGAAACGCCGTCAGCGTTTTCCCGCGGTCGGATGCGTGCATATCCGGAATCTCATTGCCGATCGACCACATGATCACGGACGGATGATTCCGGTCCCGGCGAACCCAGGAAGCGACGTCAGCGGATGCATCGGTTGGGAAAAACCGTGCGTAATCCTTGGGTGTTTTGGCGATCTCCCACATGTCGAACGCTTCCGACACCACCATAAGGCCCATCTCATCGCACAGATCCATGAACGTGGAAGCCGGCGGATTATGGGACGTGCGGATGGCGTTGACCCCCATGTTCTTCATCAGCTGCAGCTGCCGCCTGGCCGCTTTTTCATGAAAAGCAGCCCCCAGCGCGCCAAGATCATGATGCAGGCATACCCCGTGCAGCTTGACATGCTCTCCATTGAGGAAAAACCCTTCGTTCGCGTCAAAGCGCGTTTCCCTGAACCCGAAACGCTGGGAAAGCGTTTCTGCGCAGAGCGTGACGCTCAAAACATAAAGAGCAGGCGCATCCGGGCTCCAGAGAAGGGGCTCAGAAATCTGCATGCGCGCATCCGCCAGGCCGTCTTTTACC
>CAMOIA010000162.1 GCA_946615785.1 uncultured Clostridia bacterium | reverse complement strand
AGGAGAATCAACATGGGAAAAACGCATATCGATCTTGACCATAAAACCATTCTGGTCACCGGTTCGCCGGGCTTTATCGGCGCGAACCTTGTCATGCGGCTGCTTGGAACGCTTTCCGGCGGCACGGTCATCAGCCTTGACAACATGAACGATTATTACGACCCGAGGCTGAAGGAATACCGCCTCGGGCAGATTGAAAAGGCCGCGGCGGCAAGCCCCGTCAGGCATGTTTTCGTGCGCGGCTCCATCGCGGACAAGGCGCTTGTGGAGGACGTGTTTTCACGCTATTCCCCTCAGGTGGTCGTAAACCTTGCCGCCCAGGCCGGCGTGCGGTATTCCATTGACCATCCGGACGTGTATATCGAAAGCAACCTGATCGGTTTCTACAACATCCTGGAAGCCTGCCGCCACCATGAAGTGGAGCACCTCGTCTACGCTTCCTCCTCTTCGGTGTACGGCGGCAACAAAAAGGTGCCCTTCTCCACCGACGACAAGGTGGACAATCCGGTCAGCCTGTACGCCGCGACCAAAAAGAGCAACGAGCTGCTTGCGCACAGCTATGCAAAGCTGTATAACATACCCTCCACGGGGCTGCGCTTTTTCACCGTGTACGGCCCCGCGGGACGGCCTGACATGTTCTATTACAGCGCCACGGAAAAGCTCGTCCGGGGCGAAACCATTTCCATTTTCAATTACGGCAACTGCAAGCGCGACTTCACCTTTGTGGACGATATCGTAGAAGGCGTCGTGCGGGTCATGCAGGGCGCGCCGGAAAAGGCCGCCGGGGAAGACGGGCTGCCCGTTCCGCCCTACGCGGTCTACAACATCGGCGGCGGCACGCCGGAAAACCTGCTCGATTTCATTTCGACCCTGCAGGAGGAACTGGTCGCAGCCGGCGTACTGCCTTCGGACTACGACTTTGAGGGGCACCGAAAGCTTGTGGGCATGCAGCCCGGCGACGTGCCCGTCACCTACGCCGACAGCGCCGCCCTGGAGCGGGACTTCGGCTTCCGCCCGTCCATCGGCATCCGCGAGGGCCTGCGTGCCTTCGCCCGCTGGTACAAAGAATACGCGAAGAGCTAACGGAGGAAGCGCCATGCAATACGATTATCTGATCGTCGGCGCGGGGCTGTACGGCGCGGTCTTTGCCAGCCGGGCCGTGCAGGAAGGCAAGCGCGTGCTCGTCGTCGACAAACGGGACACGGTCGGCGGCAACCTGTATACCGAAAACGTGGGCGGCATTCACGTGCACCGCTACGGCGCGCACATTTTCCACACGAACGACCGCCGCGCCTGGGATTACGTGCAGCGCTTCGCCGCCTTCAACCGCTTTACCAATTCCCCGGTCGCCAATTTCCACGGCGAAATCTATTCCCTGCCCTTCAGCATGTACACCTTCAACCGCATGTGGGGCGTGGTGACGCCCGAAGAAGCGGCGAGAAAGATCGCAGAGCAGCGCGCCGAAATCACCTGGGAGCCCAGAAACCTGGAAGAACAGGCCATCTCCCTTGTGGGCAGGGACGTTTACGAAAAGCTCATAAAGGGCTACACCGAAAAACAGTGGGGCCGGGACTGCCGCGACCTGCCCGCCTTCATCATCCGCCGCCTGCCCGTCAGGCTCACCTACGACAATAACTATTTCAACGCGCTGTATCAGGGCATTCCGGTCTGCGGATACACGAAGATGGTGGAAGAAATGCTGACTGGGGCGGACGTGCAGCTGGACGTAGATTACCTGGAGAACAAAGAGAACCTCTCCGGGCTTGCAAAGACGGTTGTGTATACCGGCCCCGTCGACGCGTATTTCGGCTACGCGTACGGGAACCTCGCCTACCGCTCCGTCCGCTTTGAAACGCAGAAGCTTCCGGTCCCGAATTTCCAGGGCAACGCGGTCGTCAATTACACCGACCGGGAAACGCCCTTCACCCGGATCATCGAGCACAAATGGTTCACCTTCGGACGGGACGAGAACGGGCAGGAGATCCCTTTCACGGTCGTCAGCCGGGAATACAGCAGCGAATGGAAGCCCGGGGACGAACCCTATTACCCGGTGAACGACGAGAAAAACGCCGCGATCTATCAAAAATACCGCGCCCTTGCGGAAAAAGAGCACGGCGTGATCTTCGGCGGACGCCTGGGTGAATACAGGTATTACGATATGGACCAGGTGATCCTCTCAGCGCTGGACCGGTACGACGCGCTTGACAACGGACGCTGACCCATCGAAGAAAAAGCCGATCCCCCTGCCTGCACGGCGCGGAGATCGGCCTTTTTGTTGTGTTTCTTTAGTTCAGCGTCACCTTCAGCACCATCGGGTTGTGGTCGCTGGCGGAAAAGCCCTTGTCCAGCGTTTCCACCGAAACCACGTTCACGTTGTCCGACACGATGAAGCCGTCGATCAGATAAAACTGGAAATTCGTAAGGTCAGCGCCGTCAAGCGGCGTTTTCAGCGAGCGGCAGGTAGGCTTCGAGGCGTCCTGCGTCACATGCAGATCCGGCTCGAAAACGCCGCTTTCAATCTGCCCGGGCTGCCAGTTGCCTTCATATACGGGGAAGGCGCTCATGTCCACCGAGGAAAAGACCTGGTTGAAGTCCCCGCCCGCGATGACATAATTGCCCTTTTCGGTCTCCGCGCGCATCAGGGACAGCAGCTTCTCCGTCTGCGCTGCCTTGCCCTCGCCGTCGTCATACGCTTCCAGGTGCAGATTGATCAGCACAAGCTCTTTTCCCTCCGCCGCGGGGAAACGTTCCACCAGCAGGCCGCGCTTCAGGTTCACCGTGCGCACCGGCCAGGAGAAGGGACAGGGCAGGCTCACGCGCTCCGCCTGCGCGGGCGCAAAGGCGGAAAGGGTCATCAGGCCGCTTTCCACGTGCCCGATGGGCGGCCAGGGATAGGGCACGAACAGGGCGTTGTAATTATAGGCAAACGCGCTCGCCATGTCCGGGAACGCTTCCCGCCACAGGGCGGTCTCGTTGATGCCGTGAGAACGGGTGGACGCAAGGTCCACCTCCTGCAGAAGCAGAATGTCCGCGCCGGTTTCCTTCGCGGCGCCGATCAATTCCTCAAGGTTCGCCCGCACGCGGTTTTCATCCGCGGTCATGACCATGCTGCCGCCGTCCATAAAAAAGTCCGCGTTGCTGCCAAGGGCGCCGTAGCCGATGTTCCAGGTCATCAGCGTGATTTCATCCCCGGCGTTCAGCGGCTTTCCGCCGCCGCCCGAAACTGTCACGGCTTCCGTTTCAAGCGGCCTGTATTCGGCGACGGTCAATACCGCAAGCAGGATGGCCGCCACGGCGACGATGCAAAGCAAAATCTTTCCGACAATTTTCAAAGCGCGCATAAAAACCCCTCCTTACTGTTTGTAGAATGCAAGCACAGCGTGCCACCAGGGGAAGAGCACAGCATCCGGCGAGCGATAGATTTCGTGCTTCGCGCCCTTCACCACTTCATGGCTTCCGTTTGGCAGGCGCTCTGCGAAAGCCTTCTGGGGCTGCGGCAGGACGCTCGTATCCTCCTCGGCCCCATAGACACGGACAGGAATCCGGATGCTCTCGGGCACCCCTTGTGCGAGCAGCTTTTTCGTGACGTTGATGGCCTCCCTGGCCCAGGTATAACTCGGCCCGTTGTTCTGGAACGCCGGGGTCTTCACCCGCAGCTGCTCGTACCAGTCAAACCGCGCCTTCGAGGTGGCGCAGGAGGTTTCAAAATCCTCCGCGCCGCTGTAAGGTTTTGAAATAAAAGCCCTCTGTGCGCCCCTGCCCAGGGCGATCGGCACGCTGCAGATGGCCTTTACCGCCCCTCCCGGCGCGCCGCCAAGGTAGGGCGCGATCATGGGCGAGGAAAAGACCGCGCGCTCGAACACGTCCCCGTGCGACGCCAGATAGAGCCCCGAAACCGCGCCGCCCATGGAATGGCAGAACAGGAAATACGGCTTTGGCATTTTTTTCAGCACTGTATTGACAACCAGCGCCATATCGTCCACATAATCCGAAAAACGGTCCACGTGCGTAAGCGACAGATCCGTGATCCCGGCCTTGCGGGAGGAGCGTCCGTGCCCGCGCTGGTCATAGGCGACAACACAAAAGCCGTTTTTCAAAAGGGAGTGGATGATTTCCGCGTACTTGTCCGCGTTTTCGGTAAAGCCGTGCACGATCATCACCGTGCCGCGCGCTTCCCCTTCCGGCACAAAGCGGCTTGTGAACAGGCTCCATTCCCCGTTCAGAACCGTCTCGTCCGTCCGCCTTGAGGCGATCCACGGCAGCGCCTTGCGCTCCATGGTTTCCTGATAGCTTTCCTCGAACAAAAGCCCGTCCGCATTGCCGTATGCAAATGCGGAACCGGTTGAAACTGTCATACAGGCCTCCTGGTTATGCTGATTGTTTCCGATGTCATCACGCCGAGGACAGCCTTCCCTGACACACAAAAGCAATTTGACGATGTCTGCAAGGCTGTCCCTGTGATGGCTTTATTGTATTGTTTTTTCCCGGGGATGTCAATCT
>CAMOIA010000161.1 GCA_946615785.1 uncultured Clostridia bacterium | reverse complement strand
CATTCGCGTATTTCAGGGTCTCAAGATAAGACATCGATCCGCCGACCTTGCAGAGCTTTAAGTAATCCGCCCAGGCCGCGTCGTGGTCGTTGTGCATTTTTTCTTTAAATTCCATGGCGCCCATGGTTGTGGCGGTGCCAAAGTCAATGTAGACGCACGGCCCGCCGTAGAGCGTATAGGCCGCGACAGCGTTGCAGATGCGGTCGCTGCCGAGCTCGCGCGGGTTGTCATAGCGGATGTCAATGCCGGTGCGGATGCCGGGCGCGACCAGCACGGGTTCACGGTGAAAATAGTCCCGGCACATATGCTCTACCGTAAAATTGAGGGTCGGCACCACCGAGGATATCAGAATGCCGTCCACCATGTCCGCCGAAAGGTTTTCATGGGTGAGCAAGTTCATAAAGAAAACGCCCATTTCGTCGCTTGTGTAGTTGCGCCTTGTGGACAGACGCCAGGAATGAAGAAGACGGTCTCCTTCAAATAAGCCGGCCTTCAGGTTGGTGTTGCCGATGTCAAGCGTCAGTAGCATGCTTTCCTCCGTATCATAGCTCAAGATTCATACAGATACAAAAACCGGGACGAAACGATTTGGCGCTTCGTCCCGGCAAACTTCGCGCGTATCGGGTTCAGCCTTCCTCCACCCATTCGAAGGTGGAAGAAAGAAGGATCACCTCGTCCTTCCCGACAGTCAGAAAGCCGTTATCCAGCCGGCCCTGCCGGGTTTTGCCGTTTGGCAGCTCGATCCGGCACGCTCCCGGCCTCAGCGTCGTCATCATGGGCACATGGCCGGCGAGCACCGCCATGTCGCCCTCTGCGGCGCGCACGATGAGCGCCACCGCCTGTTCATTGAAGATCCGCCCGTCCGGGGTCGAGATCATCAGGCGATACGTACTCATTCCTGGCTCCTTTTCGCCTTCTCCACAGCCTCGTCGATCGTACCGACGAACAGGAAGGCGCTCTCCGGCAGATCGTCATGCCGGCCCTCGCAGATTTCCTTAAACCCGCGGATGGTTTCAGATATCGGCACATAGGTGCCCGGGAAGCCGGTAAACTTCTCAGATACATGGAAGGGCTGGGAAAGGAAGCGCTGTATTTTCCGCGCGCGCTGCACAAGCAGCTTATCCTCGTCCGAAAGCTCGTCCATACCCATGATGGCGATGATGTCCATCAGCTCCTGATACCGCTGCAGGATGCGCTGCACTTCCCTTGCCACTTCGTAATGCTCCTTCCCCAGGATTTCAGGGGACAGGATGCGGCTTGTGGAATTGAGCGGGTCGACCGCCGGATAAATGCCCTGGGAGGCGATGGCGCGGTCAAGCACAGTGGTGGCGTCAAGATGCGCAAACGTGGTCGCGGGGGCGGGGTCCGTCAGGTCGTCCGCCGGGACGTACACAGCCTGAATGGACGTAATGGAACCGTCGCGGGTGGAGGTAATGCGCTCCTGGAGCGCGCCCATTTCTTCGGCCAGGGTCGGCTGATAGCCAACGGCGGAGGGCATGCGGCCGAGCAGCGCGCTGACCTCGGAACCGGCCTGGGTAAAGCGGAAAATGTTGTCGATGAAGAGCAGCACGTCCTGCTTCTCGCGGTCGCGGAAGTATTCCGCCATGGTGAGTCCGGAAAGGCCCACGCGCATCCTGGCTCCCGGCGGCTCGTTCATCTGGCCGTAGACAAGGGCGGTGTTGGCGATGACGCCGCTTTCCTTCATTTCGTTATACAAATCGTTGCCCTCGCGCGTGCGTTCGCCCACGCCCGTGAAAACGCTCAGGCCGCCGTGTTCCTTGGCGATATTGTGGATCAGTTCCATGATCAGAACCGTCTTGCCCACGCCTGCGCCGCCGAACAGGCCGATTTTACCGCCCTTGGCGTAGGGGCAGATCAGGTCGACCACCTTGATGCCGGTTTCAAGAATGTCGGTGGATACCGCCAGCTGGTCGAAAGCAGGCGCCGGGCGGTGAATGTTCCATCTCTCCGTCGGCGGAAGAGGTTCCCCGTTATCCACCACGTCGCCGAGCACGTTGAAAATGCGGCCCAGCGTTTCCCGGCCCACTGGCACGGAAATGGGCTTCCCTGTATCGGTCACGGGCGTATCGCGCTTCAGACCGTCCGTAGAAGACATGGCGATGCAGCGGACGATGTGGTCGCCGATGTGCTGCGACACCTCCACGGTCAGCGTCCGGCTGCCGATGGGCATGGTCAGCGCGTTTTCGATCGCCGGGAGGGCGCTGTCCTCAAACAGAACGTCGACCACAGGCCCCATGACCTGCGCGACCTTTCCTTTAAGAAATTCCGGCATAAGTTCACATCCTTTCCGCTAACTGCCGCTTCCGGCGACAATCTCTGTGATTTCCTGCGTGATCGCGCCCTGGCGTGCGCGGTTGTATTCAAGCTGCAAATTGTCGATCATCTGTCTGGCGTTCTTGCCTGCGGAATCCATCGCCGTTCTGCGGGCGGCCACCTCGGAAGCGAAGCTCTCCCGCACGCAGGCGATAATCGCAGAGGCGACATATTCCGGCACGACGGCCTTAAGGATCGCGCTCTCATCCGGCTCGAAGACCAGGTCGCTCGCCTGCGCTTCCTGCGGCTTTGCAATGGGCAGTACCCAGCGGATTATCGCGTCCTGCTGCATCATGGACACATATTTGGTATACAGGATGCCGAAACGGTCGTATGCGCCCTGCTCAAACGCCGGGCAGACCTCTTTGGCGATGCGAAGCGCGTCTTCCTTTAAAAAGGTTTCCGCACGCAGCGCATCTTTATGCCACCGGTCGCAGGCGCGTTTTCCTACGGGGATCACCTCGGCGTCCGGATACTTCCGCGCCAGGCGGAAAACATTCGCGTTATATCCGCCCGCAAGGCCGCGGTCGCCAGCAATGACGACAAGGCACGTGCGCCCCCCGCTCCGCTCTGTCATGTACGGACTCCTCGCACAGCTTGGACAGGCTGAAAGCACCTCGATGGCCCGCTTCATGGAATCGGCGTATTCGCCGCTTCCGAGCATCCGCTTCGTCGCCTTGCGGATCTTGGAGGAGGCGACCAATTCCATGGCGTGGGTCAGGTGGAGGGTGGAGTCGACGGATTTGATGCGGTTGCGCAGCTGTTTGGTATCGGGCATCGTATCACCTCTGCATGGTCTGCAGGGATTCCCGCAGCGCCGCTACGTCCTCATCCTCATAAAAGCCGTGTTCGATCCGTTCCAGCAGGGGCGTATAGCTGCTTTCAAGATGCCGGTAATAGGCTTCCTCCCAGTCGCGGATCTCGGATACCGCCACGTTGTTCAAAAAGCCGTTGACCACCGCGTAAATCACCGCCACCTGGCAGCCGACGCGCACCGGGGACTGGCGGGGCTGCTTGAGCACCTCCACGATCCGCTCGCCCAGGGCAAGCCTCGCTTTGGTGTCCGCGTCCAGATCGCTGCCGAACTGCGCGAAGGCCTTCAGCTCGCGGTACTGGGAATACAATAGCTTCAGCGGCCCCGAAACCTTCTTCATGCCCTTGATCTGCGCGCTGCCGCCGACGCGGCTGACGGAGATGCCCGGGTTGATGGCCGGCATGATGCCGGAATGGAAAAGCTCGGTCTCAAGGAAAATCTGACCGTCGGTGATGGAAATCACGTTGGTGGGAATATAGGCCGAAACGTCGCCGGCCTGGGTTTCGATGATGGGCAGCGCGGTGATGGAACCGCCGCCGTATTCCGGCGCCACGCAGGCCGCCCGCTCAAGCAGGCGGGAATGCAGGTAGAACACGTCGCCGGGGTACGCCTCGCGTCCCGGAGGCCTGCGAATCAGCAGGGAAAGGGCGCGGTACGCCACGGCGTGTTTGGAAAGATCGTCGTAAATGATCAGAACGTCGCGGCCCTTTTCGCGGAAATATTCCGCCATGGCGCACCCGGAATACGGCGCGACATACTGCAGCGGCGCGGATTCAGAGGCCGAGGCGCACACCACCGTGGTATAGGCCATCGCCCCCGCAAGGGTCAGCTCCCGCACGATCTGCGCAACGGACGACTGCTTCTGCCCGATGGCGACGTAGATGCACAGAACGCCCGTTTCGCGCTGGTTGATGATCGTATCCAGCACGATCTCGGTTTTGCCGGTCTGGCGGTCGCCGATGATCAGCTCGCGCTGACCGCGGCCGATCGGAATCATGCTGTCGATGGCCTTGATGCCCGTCTGCAGCGGCACGTTCACAGGCTGGCGCTCGATGATGCCGGGCGCGGGGGATTCGATCGGCCGCCTTTCCTTCGTGTCGATCGGACCCTTGCCGTCGATGGGCTGTCCGAGCGCGTCCACGACGCGTCCGACCATTTTTTCGCCCACAGGCACCGACAGCACCATGCCGGTGCGTTTGGCCTGCGTGCCCTCGTGAATTTCGTTCGCCGTGGAAAGCAGCGCCACGGAAACCGTTTCGCTTTCAAGATTCTGCGCAAGGCCGTATGAGCCGTCCTCAAATTCCAGCAGCTCGCCCGCCATGCAGTCCCGCAGCCCGTATACCGTCGCGATGCCGTCGCCGACGAGCA
>CAMOIA010000160.1 GCA_946615785.1 uncultured Clostridia bacterium | reverse complement strand
GTAACCTACATTCTTGAAATACTCGACGAAAGTCAGACGGAGCGGATGGACAAAGGCGCCGAGGGCGCACATGGCGGCCGCGCCGGCTTTGCCGCGGGAGCCCGCGAGCACAAGCACACGGCCGCAGTCCGCTTTATGCGTGTCGGAAGGCCGTTTTTTCATCAGTCCCGGCCAATCGGCCGGCGTATAGGCTTCGATGCCGGTTTCATCGTGCTTAAGACCGATATCCCAAATGATGCGCCTGCCGCAGTACCCAGGATGCGCTCCGAGGTAAAGGCCGGTCTTCGGTGCGTGAAAAGTAATGGTTGCATCAGCGTGCACGCAGACGGCGCAGGCGCCGGTGTCGGCGTTCATCCCGGACGGCACGTCGATGCTCAGGATCGGAAGGCCGCTCCGGTTCAGACGGTCGATCATTGCGGCAGCCTCAGGAGACGCTTCTCCGTGAAAACCGGTGCCGAAGAGACCGTCGACAAGGATGGAATACGCTGAAAAGTCTTCAGGAAGGGTATCCAGAATGGGAATTCCCAGATAACGGAGGAACGCCAGATTGGCTTTTCCCTGGGCGGTCTTCATCTCCCCGGTGACAAATACGTCCGCTTTTCCTCCCTGGCGTACCAGAATACGGGCCGCGGCGAGGGCATCTGCCCCGTTGTTGCCGGTGCCGGCGACAAAGAGCGCGCACGGAGAGGAATCCATTTCAAAAAGGCATTGCGCAATGCCTTCGGCGGCGCGCTCCATCAGCAGCAGCGGATCGGCCCCCTGCCGGATCGCATCGCTTTCCAGCGCGCGCATCTGACTGCCAGTTACAAAAATCATATGGACACCTCGTCTGTTTTTTCGAGGATGCAGAAGGCCATGGCCATCCCGCCGTCATGGGAAATGGACAGGCAAACCCTGTTCGCGCCGCTTTTTGTGAACGCATCGGCTGCCTTGCCGGTCAATCGGTATTTAGGCGCGCCGAGCGTGTTGTGTGAAATGCCGATATCCGCAGGGGGAATGCCGGAAAAGCCAGTGCCAAGCGCTTTGACAAAAGCTTCCTTTGCGGCGAAAATGCCGGCGGCGCTTTCCTTTGCGGCGCGGCCGCGGGAACGGACATATTCTGCTTCTTCTTCAGAATAGAAGCGCTGCATGAGCTTATCGCGCCTTCCTTCATCCTCCCAGCGGGAAACGGACGAAAGGTCGCAGCCGATCCCGATAATCATGCGTTTGCGCTCATGACGGCGTTGGCGATGGCCCTTGCGGTCACTTCCGCAGCTGCGGCGCAGACTTTGACAAAATTGATTTCCTTGTCTGCCCGGCCGGTGGCGAGAGCAAAAATCGTGTCGCCGTCCATCTGCGTGTGAACCGGGCGGATGGTGCGTGCAAGGCCGTCGTGGCTCACGTCGGCAAGCCGGTTGGCCTGTTCCTTCGTTAATTTGCAATCCGTCGCGACAACGCCGATGGCGGTATTCGCGCCGGCCTGAATCCGGATCTGCCTGGACGCTGGGGCCTGTCCGTAAAGAAGGCCGTCGGCCGGTACCGGTGTGCCGTCCGGCATATGCGCGCAGGCGAGCAGGGCGCCGGTCGTGGGGTGATAGATATCGCCGACGGAGTTCACGGCAACAATGGCTCCGACGGTGACGCCTTCGGGGAGGGTAATGGAGGCGGAGCCGATTCCGCTTGGCTGCGGGGTGGAACCTGGCACCAGCTTTCCGACTGTACAGCCGCAGCCTGCGCCGTACCGGCCCTGTTTGACCCCTTTGTGCGCGTCGATCAGGGCGGTCCGGCCCATCATTGCGTCCGGGCGGATCATGGCGCTTCCCACGTTCAGGTCAAAAAGCACCGCGGCGGGTACGATCGGCACCCTGGCGCAGCCCATGTCAAGACCGACGCCCATCTGTTCCAGCTGCTTCATGACACCTCCGGCAGCGTCGAGCCCGAAGGCACTCCCTCCGGAGAGCACGACGGCGTGCACGTTTTCAACCAGGTTTCCGGGCTTGAGCAGGTCGGTTTCCCGCGTTCCCGGGGCAGCGCCCCGCACGGAGACCCCGCCTATGGCTCCCTCCGGGCGGCAGAGCACGACGGTGCAGCCGGTCATGGCTTCTTTGTTTTCAGCCTGGCCCACCTTGATGCCGTGGACCTGGGTGATGTCACCTGGGAAAAATGAATGTTTGGTTGTCATGCTTACCTCCTTGCGATCAGCTGATCGATCCATTGGGCGAGATCGGCGATGACCTCGTCGCGGTTCGTTTCGTTGAACAGTTCGTGCCGGGCGTTTTCATACAGGCGTACGGTCACGTCTTTGACGCCGGCGGCCTGCCACTGTTCGGCGCAGCGTCTGACGCCCTGGTCCTTCCCGACCGGGTCATTTGCGCCGCTGATAAACAGCACCGGCAGCGACTTGGGAAGGGAGGCGAGACGTTCTGTTTTGCAAAGCGCGAGCAGCCCGCCGAAAAAATCTCGGTAGGCGCCGGCTGTGAAAACAAAGCCGCAAAGCGGATCGGCGACGTACTTGTCCACCTGCTTTTCATCGCGGCTCAGCCAGTCAAACGGCGTGCGGTTCGGGGCAAAGGGCTTGTTGTTTGCGGAAAAAGCGATGGCGTCGACGACTTTCGCGATTTTCTTTTTCGGAATCGCCGAGGCCAGAAGATGGCCCGCCCGGCATACGGGGGCGGGGTAGGTGCCGGTGCCGCTTAAGATGACCGCATCCATGTCATCGGGGTAGCGAAGCACGTATTCGCGCACCGCGAAGGATCCCATGGAGTGCCCCAGCAGGATGCGGGGGACGCCCGGGAAGCGGCTCTTCAGCGACAGCGCTACGGCGCGGATGTCCTCGATCAGGAGGTCCCATCCGTTTTCGTCTGCAAAATAGCCGAGCTGATTTGTCGGGCATTCCTTTCCGTGACCGCGGTGGTTATGGCCTGCCACGGCAAAGCCGCGGGCGCACAGATCCCGCGCGGTGTCCGCGTAGCGGTCGATGTATTCCGCCATCCCGTGAACGATCTGGATGACGGCTTTGACCGGTCCCTCCGGGAGCCAGAGGTGAACGTGAATCGGAATCTCGCTTTCCTTGCGCTCAAGGGTCCACAGGTCCTCTTTTACAGAAGGTGCTGGCATGCAATCAATCCTTTCCATATAGTAAAAAACGCCGGCGGCAATGCCGACGACGCATGCATACAATCAGAGCTGAACGAGGCCGACTTTCTTGTACACCTTCCGCAGGGTTTTCCTGGCCAGGGCTTCCGCGTGCTCCGCTCCCTGCTTTAATAGGCGGCTGAGGGTTTCCTTGTCGGCCATGATCTCGTCAAACCTCGCCTGGATGGGCGTGAATTCGCGGATCACGGCTTCTGCGGCGGCTTCCTTCAGCGCGCCGTATCCCAGCCCGGAAAGGGATGCGACCACATCGTCCATGGGCTTGTTCTCAAGCGCGCTGATGATGGTGAGCAGGTTGGAAACGCCGGGCTTTGTCTCCGGCGCGTAGCGGATTTCGGTTTCGCTGTCCGTGACGGCGCGGCGGATCTTGCGGCGGATGACGTCCGGCTTGTCAAAAACGGAAACAAAGCTTTCTTCAGGGTCGCTCTTGCTCATTTTCTTTGTGGGCTCGGACAGGGACTGGATCTTGGCGCTCACGGTGCGGATATAGGGCTCCGGGACGGTGAAGACGTCGCCGTAAAGGCTGTTGAAGCGCTGCGCGATATCCCGGCAGATTTCCACGTGCTGCTTCTGGTCGATCCCGACGGGAACGGTCGTGGTCTGGTACAGCAGAATATCGCTTGCCATCAGTACGGGGTATGTGAAAAGACCCGCGTTGATATTGTCGGCGTGCTTGGCGCTCTTGTCTTTGAACTGGGTCATCCGGCTCAGCTCGCCCATATAGGTAAAACAGTTCAGAATCCAGGCAAGCTCGGCGTGCGCGCTGACCGTACTCTGACAATATATAATGTTGTTTTCCGGATCAAGGCCGCAGGCCATATAGAGAGCGGCCAGGCTGAGGCTGCGTTTTCTCAGCTCGGCGCTGTTTTGCCGCACGGTCAGGCTGTGCAGATCGGCCACGCAGTACAGGCGGGTTTCCGCCTCGTCAAAAATACTGAAATTCCGGAGCGCGCCGATATAGTTGCCAAGGGTAATATTGCCGCTCGGCTGGATGGCGGAATAGATTACCTGCTTTTTTTCTGTGGTTTTTTCTTCCATATGATTTCCTTCCCTTCTGGCAAGTGCTCTGATTATAGCATGAAAAGCGTCTGAATGCAACCGTGAGGGGAAGACGGATATGGGTATCAAAACAAAAAAGCCCAGGAAACCGACGGAATGTTCGGCTTTTTGGGCATATAGCCGACAAAGCCAAAACCAAACGTTCACCGAAAACAAAAAAACCGGAAAAAACGAAAAAAATGTTCGGAAAAAACGTTGACAAAGGGTATTCCTTCGGGTATGATAGCCAAGCGCCTTGAGCGACAGGGTCCTGAAGGGTCCGGGAGCGAAGAGAGCGCGGGGATCTTGAAAACGATACAGGAACAGGAAGAAGAAACGTCAAATTC
>CAMOIA010000159.1 GCA_946615785.1 uncultured Clostridia bacterium | reverse complement strand
CGCGGCGACCACCTGCTTGAAATAATACTGCTGCACGTACGCCTCAAAGGTCAGTTTGCCCCATTTTTCGCTGCCCGTAAGCCCCGCGCAGCACCCGTACAGGTCGTACACCGCGGCCCATTCGTTTTCCCGCTTTTTCTTTTGCGCGACGGCATTTTTGATTTCCTTCAGGGCCCCTTCGTGGTTCGTCAGTTTTCTTTCAAGCGCCAGAAGCGTTTTTTCTCCGGCGCGCTTTTTCTCCCGCTGCGCCGAAAGCTGCGCGTCCAGCGCGCAAAGGTCGGTCTTTTCAAGGCCCGACAGCTTTTTCTTCAGGGATTCGATCCGGTCTGACAGCGACCGCTTCTCCTCGCCGAACCGCCGAAGCGTCCTTTCCGCCTCCCGCATGGCGTTTTCAGTCATTTTTGCCATTTGGTACGCGCGTTCGTCCGCAAACCCGCTTTCGGCAAGGTGCGAAAGAAACGCCTTCTGCAAGGCTTCCGACGCCCTTTTCACCTCTTCGAGCCGCAGCCTGCCCTGTTCGGCGTTCGCGCGGCTCTGCGCCGCGGTGATTTCAAGCGCCTTCAGCCTTTCGTCCGCCTGCGACGCAGCCTCCCGCAGCCGCCTTGCCGCCTCCCGCTTCGCGCGGCTCTGCTTTTCAAGGCTCCCGGCGCTTTCCCCTTCGCCGATGCCAAGCGCCCCGAGCCGCTTTTTGTCCGCTTCCACGGCGGCAAGGATCGCGGAAAGCGCCCTGTCCGCCTCGTGCAGGGCGTCTGCGGCCTCGCGGTGGCGCCGGTCCGCGGCCTCCATTTCTTCCCTCGTCACCGCCTCAAGCGGCAGCAGGGCCGGGCCTGGATGCGCCTTCGATCCGCACACCGGGCAGGGCTCCCCCTCCTTCAGCTCCCGCGCAAGCAGGCCCGCCTGGCTTTTGTAATAGCCCTCCTTGGCCGCGGCATACCTCTCGTCCGCCCTTTCGCTCGCCGTCAGCAGCGTCCGCAGGGTCTGCTTCTGCGCCCCGAGCTTCTTTTGCTGCTTTTCAAGGTCCGAAAGCACGGGAATGCCGTCCTCCAGCTGCATGGCCGCACTCAGCAGCGCGTCCGCCCCGGCGGCGTTTTTGTCCGCCGCCGCCTTTTCTTCCTTTGCCCCCGGCAGCGCCGTTTCCGCCTCCAGCAGGGCCTTTTCGGCGTTTTCACACGCTATGATCTGCTTTTTCTCCTCCGCAAGGCTCCCGCTGAGCAGCGCTTCGTCCCCAAGCACCCCCTGTGCCCTGCGGGCCAGCGCCAGGCTGTCCGAAAGCGCGTCCATGGCGCTTTGCCTCTCCAGAAGACGCCCCAGGTCGCTTTCCGCCTGCTCGAGCGCCCGGTAATCCTCGTTCACGGCCCTTGCCTGTTCGATGGCGGCGATCAGGCGGTTTTCTTCCCGGTCCGCCGCTTCCTTTTCCATGCAGGCCCTCTTAGCCGCTTCCCGTTCTGCGTCCGCAAGGCGCGAAAGGCACTCTGAAAGCTGCGGGGCGAATTTCGCGTCCGTCCGGAAACGCCCGATCGCCTCGCGCTCTGCAAAGCTTTCCTCCGGCTCGATTCGGCCCGCCGCGATCATCACGCGCTTTTCCAGTTCTTCCCGCTCCTTCACGCACTCGCCGTTCATCTCCTGCAGCTTTTTCTGCACGTCGGCATAGACAGAGGTGTGAAACAGCTTCTGAAACAGCAGCTTCCGCTCGTCGGAGGTGGCGTTGAGGATTTTCAGGAAATCCCCCTGCGCGATCATCACCGTCCGCGTAAACTGGTCCTGCGTAAGGCCAAGGAGCGCGTAGAGCTTGTCGTTCACCTCCCGCACCCCTTCCGTCACCTCGCCCGAAGCCAGGTCCCAGAGGCTCGCGTCCGCGGCCTTTGTCGTCATGCCGCTTCCCGTTTTCTTTGGCCTTGCGTATTCCGGGTTCCGCCGCACGCGGAAAGTATGGTTGCGGTGGCTGAAGACCAGCTCCACAAAGGTCTCCGTCTGCGCGCCCGCGTAATCCGACCGGAACGATTTGTTCCCCCGCCTCTCCTTTCCGCCGGAGGCCTCGCCGTAAAGGGCGAAGCTCAGGGCGTCGAAAAGCGTGGTTTTGCCCGCGCCGGTATCGCCCGCGATCAAAAACAGGCCGTCCTGCCCGAAAACCGAAAAATCGACCGTCGTTTCCTCCGCGTACGGTCCGAAGGCACAAAGCGTCAGCTTGATGGGCTTCATGGCGTTTCCTCCATTTCCCGAAACAGCTTCTCGATCACCTTCCGGTGCGTTTCGCTCATTTCCCGGCCGCTGTTCTTCAGGCTGTAAAAATCCGAAAACAATTCCGGCAGGGTCTTTTCTTCCATGCGCCCGCGGGGATCCACGTCCAGATCCGTATTCGTATGGGAATTGGCTATCGAAAACTTCATCATGTTCGGGAACCGGGTCGACAGCGTCACCCTGGCGTCCGGCGGCACCAGCTCGTCCTTCACCGTGATCCACAGGTAGTCCTCGGAATAATCCATCCGCATCAGTTCGTCCATCATGCCCTCAAGGCACCGCACGTCGTGCAGGGGGGTAAGCGGCACGGTGCGCACGCGCACGTCCCCCTTTGCCCCCATATCCACAAGGGTTACGCTTTTTTTGTGGTTCGCCTCGGAAAAGGAATACTTGAGCGGGGAACCCGCGTAGCGCAGGGTGTCCCTTCGCACCTTCTGCGGCTTGTGGATATGCCCGAGAGCCACGTAGTCAAACGCGTCGAACACCGCCGCGTCGATGTTGTCAAGCCCCCCGACGGCGAGCTCCTCGGAATCGGAGGTCTCAGAGCCCGTAATGAACTGATGGCAGATCAGCACGTTCCGCTTCTTCACGTCGACGGGCGCGGACTGCAGAACGGCCTCCACAGCGTCCTGACAGGTCTCGATTTTCGCGTCCGGCAGGTACCGCCTCACCTGCGAAGGCCGCAGGAAGGGCATCATCCAGATCACGATCTCCCCCATTTCGTCCCGCACGGTCACATTCTGCAGCCTTCCCTCGAAGGCCTCGGTCACATAGACGCCGGAGGCCTTCAGAAGGGGGGCAAAATACGAAATCCGCGCGGCGGAATCATGGTTTCCGCTGATCACGAAAACCCGCATGCCCTGCCCTGCGAGCGCGGACACGAAACGGTCGAACAGCGCCATCGCCTCCGCCTGGGGCGACGAACGCTGGTATACGTCGCCTGCGATCATAACGCTGTCCGCGCGCTCGTCCTTAGCGATCTTTAAAATCGCGCGCAGAATCCATTCCTGATCCTCCAGCAGCGTCAGGTCGTTCATCTGTTTTCCAAGGTGCAGATCGGCAAGATGCAAAAAGCGCATGCGATTCATCCTTTCCATATCCATGGCGGTACAGCGGGGCTTCGGGCGGCAAAAGGCGCCCCATCGCGGATCCGGCGCAGGACAAGCGCCGCGACGCCGGCCCCGTGCCGGGCGCAGCCCGATCCGGCGCAGGGCAAGCGCCGCATGCCATTGCCGTAAGCCTTTTGTTTGCCTCTCCCGCTTCGTTCCCTGTGAGTATACCCCATTTTCCTCCGCCCGGCAAGACGATCCCGGATGTCAAAAGCACTTGCCGCATCCTGCGCCCTGTTGTCCGTTTCTATTTTCCCTCTTGTCCGCAGCGAAGCACTTTCGCATAACAGGCGCACCCGCAAACGCATCTCTTGACAAAGCGCCGCCTTTGATTTATTATTTTATCAACCGCAAAGTTGACAACCGCTGGGTTGATAATGGAGTGAAGATCATGTTTATCGGAAGAACATCGGAGCTGGCGGAACTGGAGCAGCGCTGGCAGCGCGGCCGGTTTGAATTCGGCGTGGTCTTTGGCACCCGGCGCATCGGCAAAACCACCCTGCTGCAGGAATTCATCAAGGGGAAGAACGCTTTCTATTTTCAGGCGCGAAAGGCGGACGAAAAAGACAATCTCGCTGCCTTCAGCCAGGCGTTTCGCAAAATGCAGGGCATCGACGCACATCTCACCTATTCCTCTTTCCCCGATGCCTTCGACGCCATAGCGGACCTTGCAAAAAAACAGCGTATGGTTCTGATCATCGACGAGGTTTCGTATCTCTGCCAGAAAAGCAAGGCGCTCCTTTCGCTCCTGCAGTTCTATATCGACGGCGCTTTCCGGCAGGCCGGGCTCATGATCATTCTGTCCGGCAGCAACGTATCGTTTATGGAGGGGATTCTCAACAACCGGAATGACCCGCTCTACCAGCGCGCCACCTTCCAGGTGCACCTTGAAAAAATGCCGTTTGAGGAAGCGCGCCAATTCGTGTCGGACCTGTCCCCGCAGGAGCAGGCAGCCTATCTCGCTCTCTTCGGCGCCCACCCGTATTACCTTGGCATGATCGATCACAGCGTCTCCTTCCGGGAAAACGTGCGCCGCCTGCTGTACAGCAAATACGGAACGCTTCTGGATGCGCCTGAAAAGATCCTGCCCGCCGGTGTTTCGGATCAGAACATGTACAATTCCATCCTCCGCGCAGTCGCCAAAGGAAAGCGGTTCAGCAAGGAAATTGCCG
>CAMOIA010000158.1 GCA_946615785.1 uncultured Clostridia bacterium | reverse complement strand
GGGGATTTCCTTATCGGTGATTACGGGGAGCACGGGGTGGGTGCTTCCCGTGATTTTCACGGTGGAGGTCAGAATCCGCTCCGGGCGAACGCACTCCTTTTCGGCGTAGGCCTTGCCGCGCGGGCAGCTGTGCCCGCGCACGGAAAGCACCTGATCCCCTTCCAACTGCACGGTCACCCGGCAGCCCATCGGGCAGTTGACGCAGACAAGCTCTTTTTCGATCATTTCGTCATTTCCTCCGCGCTCAGCGTCACAGAGCCGGAAAGCCCCGCGATCATGTCCTTTTTCAGCACGATCCGCTCCATTTCAGAGGGGATCATCTTTTTCTTTTTCAGGCTTTTCAGCGTATCGCCGCCGCATGTCAGCGTCAGGCTGACATTGTCCATGGGCTTTTGCACGCGGAAGAACACCTCCACGTCCCCCTCCGCGTCCTGCGGATACAGGACAGAAGGCACGGCATAGCCCACGTTCGCGCCGGGCATCACGCGCACGCTTTCCCCGCGCGCACTGCCGCGCCTCAGGTACCTTGCTGCGCCTTCGCCGGCGCGCGCCGCCTGCAGGCTGACAAAATCCACAAGGTCATGCACATGCAGTCCGTTCCCGCAGGCGAAAATGCCTTCGGCGCTCGTCATATAGCGGTCGTCCACCACGGGCCCCCGGGTGGCCCTGTCCATCAGGATGCCGCATGCGTCCGCCAGATGGTTTTCCGGGATCAGGCCGACGGAAAGGAGCAGGGTGTCCACTTCGAAGCGTTTTTCAGTGCCCGGGATCGGCCGGCGGTTTTCGTCCACCTGTTGAATCTCAAGCGCCTTAAGCCTTTCCTTTCCGTACGTTTTGGTCACGGTGTGGGAAAGGTAGAGCGGAATGTCAAAGTCCTCCAGGCACTGCTTCATGTTGCGCGGCAGACCGTTTGAATACGGCATCAGCTCCGCGACGCCGAGCACCTTCGCGCCTTCGAGGGTCATGCGCCTGGCCATGATCAGGCCGATGTCCCCGGAGCCTAAAATGAACACGCGCTCTCCGACGAGGTATCCTTCCATGTTCAGGTATTTCTGGGCCTGCCCAGCGGTGTATACGCCCGCGCACCTTGGCCCCATGATGTTCACGGCCCCGCGCGGCCTTTCGTAACAGCCCACGGCCAGGATGACCGCGTCCGCGGTGACGTCCACGACGCCTTCCTGCGCCGAAACGTATTCGATCCTGCGGTCGCTTGTCAGTTTGGTCACCATCGCGTTCAGCTTGATTTCGACCCCCGCTTCCTGCGCCATGCGGATATAGCGCTCCGCGTAGGCCGGCCCCGACAGCTGCTCCCTGAAGGTTTGCAGGCCGAAGCCGTTGTGGATGCACTGCTCAAGGATGCCGCCGGGCTCGCCGTCCTTTTCGAGGATCACAATGTTGGAAACGCCCTGCTTTTTCAGCTCGATGGCCGCGCTTAAGCCCGCGCTGCCGCCGCCGATCACCACGGCCTCATAATGCTTCTTGTTCATCGGTTCTCCTTTTCCAGGATCCAGGATCCCGGCCCGTCAAGGACGATATCAAGCGGGCTTACGTTTAATTCCCGCGCCAGAATTTCCACCACCCGCGGTTCGCAGAAGCCGCCCTGACAGCGGCCCATGCCGGGACGCACGCGCTTTTTCACGCCCTTCACGGTGCGCGCGCCCAGCGGGGCACGGATGGCGTCCACGATCTCGCCTTCGCTCACCGTTTCGCACCGGCAGATGATTTTGCCGTAGGCTGGGTTTTTCGCGATCAGCGCGTTTCTTTCCTCCACGGACATTTCGTTCAGCACGGGCGGCGCTGTCCGCGTCATGACGGCATTTCCGTTTTTTTCAAACGCAAAGCGCGGCAGGATAAGACGGTCGATCACGTATCTTGAAATGGCGGGGGAGGAGGCGAGGCCGGGGGATTCGATGGAGGCGGCGTTGATAAAGCCGGGCAGGCCTTTGGCTTCCTCCAGAATGAAATCCGGCCGGTCGCTCGTGGGCCGTACGCCCGCGAACACGCGGATGGCGCGGTTCAGCGGCACGTTTTTGAGAGTTTTGCCGATGTTGTCCCGCACGTATTTCAGCCCGTCCACGCTGGTGCCGGGGTCGTCCATGTCGTCCACAAAATCGCTGTTCGGGCCGATCAGGGTGTTGCCGTATACGGTCGGAACGGCAAGCACGCCCTTGCCCTTTTCCTGGGAGGGCACGGGGAAGATGATATGCCTGACAAAGGCGGCGTCCTTGTCGAGCACATAGTATTCGCCCTTGCGCGGCGTCATGCGAAAGCCGGGCTCGTCCGTCACCATGCGCGCGACGGCTTCGGCGTGCGTGCCGGCGGCGTTCACGACGCATCGGGCCGTGAAATCGCCCTTTGCGGTGCGCAGGCGGTAAAGGCCGTCTGCATGCTCGATGGCGGTAACCTCAGCATTCAGACACACCTTCGCGCCGTTTTGCACGGCGACCTGGGCGCAGGCGTGCGCCACCTGCCAGGGGTAGATGACCGCCGTGGTGGGGAAAGAGAGGACTTTCGTCACCCCGTCTGAAAGGGCGGGCTCCTCCGAGCGCGCCTTTTCCATCGGCACGAATTCGCAGGGGATCTGCCGCCTGTCCGCCCGCGCCTTCAGGATGTCGAGATGCTTTTCTTCCTCTTCGCCGCACGCGGCGATATACGCGCCGGTTTCAAGGTAACGGCACTGTAAATCCCGGCAGAGGCTTTCGTACAGCCTGGCGCCCTGCACGTTGAGCAGGCCCTTGAGCGTGCCGTCTTCCGGGTCGTAGCCGGCGTGGACGATGGCGGAATTGGCCATCGTGGCGCCGTCCGCAATGTCGTTTTCCTTATCCAGCAGCAGTATGCGCGCTCTGTATGCCGAAAGGTCCTTTGCCAGCATCGTGCCCGTAATGCCAGCGCCGATAATGGCCACGTCAAATGTTTCGCCCGGCATGGGTTCATAATACGCTTGCATTCCCGTGTTCACCGCCTGTCTTGCTGATGATGATGGATTGATTTTACCATAAACCGTCCCGCCTTTCAACGGATGAAAAGGCGTGCGGAAAAAACCTTTCCCATGCCCTTGCATTTTGAGCTGGCGGCGTGTATACTTTAATCCTACTTAAAAAGTAGGTTATTATCGTTCGGGAGGCAGACATGGAAAAGCCTTTGCTTGTTTTGAAGAATCTGTCGGTTTCAGCCGGTGAAAAGGAAATCCTGCACCACATTGACCTGACCGTCCGCGCGGGGGAAACCCACGTGCTCATGGGCCCGAACGGGGCTGGCAAATCCACCCTTGGCGCGGCGGTCATGGGGTCGCCCGCCCTGGCAACGCAGGGCGAAATCGAATACCGGGGGGAGGACGTGACGGACCTTTCGGCGGACGAACGCGCAAGGCGGGGCATTTTCCTTTCTTTCCAGAACCCGCTGGAGGTGCCGGGGCTGAAAATGAGCCTGTTTCTGCGCCTGGCGCTGGAAGCGCGGGAGGGGAAAAAAGTGCGCGTCTGGGAGTTCAGAAAACGCATGGCGCAGCTTATGGAAGATTTGCACATGGACCCCGCCTTCCTGGACCGCGACCTGAACGCGGGCTTTTCCGGCGGCGAAAAAAAGAAGGCCGAAATGCTGCAGCTGCTCTGCCTGAATCCGGACCTTGCGATTCTTGACGAAACGGACAGCGGCCTTGACGTGGACGCGGTGCGGACGGTTTCCGGAGGCATCCGCCGTTTCCTTGCGCAGGAAGGCAAGGGCGTCATCATCATCACCCACACGGCCCGCATCCTCGAAGGCATCGAGCCCACCGAAGTGCACGTGCTTGTCCGCGGGGAAATGCGCGCGCACGGCGGCGCGGAGCTGCTTTCCGAAATCGACCGCGGCGGGTTTGAAAAATACCTTGACGCGGAGGTGGAAAAAGCGTGAGGGAAGTCTCGGAGGAACGGTTTGATTTCCGCGCGCCGGAAAAGCACGTTTACCGCGTCGAGGAAGGCCTGACCGCGGACATCGTGCGGGACATTTCCGCGCAGAAGAAAGAACCGGAATGGATGCTTGAAAAGCGGCTTTACAGCCTTGAATGCTATCACCAAACGCCGCTTCCCGCCTGGGGGCCGGACATCAGCGGGCTGGACATGGAAAAGATCGTCACCTTCGTGCGGCCAAACGGCGCCATGAGCGATACCTGGGACGACGTGCCCGCGGAAATCCGGGACACCTTCGAGCGCCTGGGCATCCCCCGGGCGGAGCGGGAGAGCCTGGCGGGTGTCGGCGCGCAGTACGACAGCGAGGTGGTATACCACCACATGCGGGAGGAAACGGCAAAGCTCGGCGTCGTCTATACGGATATGGAAAGCGCGCTGCACGGCGAATACGCGCCACTTGTCCGCTCCCGCTTTATGACGCTGGTGCCGCCGACAGATCATAAATTCGCGGCCCTGCACGGTGCAGTCTGGTCGGGCGGGTCCTTTGTCTACGTGCCGAAGGGCGTGCATGTGGACATTCCCTTGCAGAGCTATTTCCGCCTGAACGCGAAGGGCGCGGGGCAGTTCGAGCACACGCTCATCATCGTGG
>CAMOIA010000157.1 GCA_946615785.1 uncultured Clostridia bacterium | reverse complement strand
GGCGCGAAGCGCACCACATGGTCGCTGATGCGCTCATAATTGCGCGCGTCCGTGGCCCCGGTCATCACGTACGGGCAGGTTTCAAGCCCCGGGAAGGTGGCGGAAATCACCTGCCGTACGAGGGAAAAGCCTTCGCCGTGGATGTCCACCTTGCGGGAGGCGTCCACCGCGTGGCTCACCTGCATGTCAAGACGGTACATCTTCGCGATGTTTTCGGTCTTTTTCAGGCTCTTTTCCATGCCCTCGTGGGGAATAAAGCGCATGTTCGCGCCCAGGGTCGCCTTCTGCGGAAGCACGTTGAAAGCGTCCGAGCCCTTTGCCATGGTGAAGGCGATGGTGGTTTTGAGCATCGCGCCGGCCTGCGGGCTGATCATGGGCAGCACAGCGAGCAGAAGCGGGCGAAAGAGCCAGATGTTTGCAAAGAGCAGCTTCATGTAGAACGGCGCGTAGGGGGCGAGCTGGGTGAAGAGCGCCTCTACTTCTTTGGACATGCGCTCTTTGAAGGGGCTGTGTTTTTCCATCGTGTTGACGAACGCTGAAAGCCTGGCGATGGGGGTGTTTCTCCCCGGCGCGCTCGCGTGTCCGCCCTCTGAAGAGGCCGTGAAGGTCACGTCGGCCTTGCCCTTTTCAAACACGCCCACCATGGCGAAATTGCCTTTGATGCCGCCGACGGGGTCGGTAATGATGCCGCCGCCTTCGTCGCAGACCAGGAACGGACGCACGCCGCGCTTTTCCAGGAAGGAGACCAGCTTCCCACATCCGTCCCCCGCCCATTCCTCCGTGCAGGAGGAGGAAAGGTACACGTCGTTTTCGGGTACGTAGCCTTCCCTGAGCAGGGTCTCCACGGCTTCAAAGAAAGCCATGACGCTGCATTTGGTGTCGGAGGCGCCGCGTCCCCACACCTTGCCCTCGGCGATTTTTCCGGAAAAGGGCGGGTACTTCCATTCCCCTTCGGCGGGCACCACGTCCTGGTGGCTCATGAGCACCAGGGGGCGCGCGCTGCTTTTGCCCTTCCAGAAAAAGAGCAGGTTGCCGTCGATTTCCGTTTTTTCAAGGCGCTCGTGCACCAGGGGGAAAAGTTCCTGCAAGAGCGCGTGGAAGGGCAGGAATTTCTCCCGCTGGTCGCATTCCGGCACGCTCACCGTGTCCACCTGAATCATGCGGGAGAGCTTTTCGGCGAGCGCCAGGGCTTCCCCGCTCGCTTCCGGCGCCCGGTAGAGGGCGCTTTTTTTCGGCAGCATCAGCGCGCGGACGACCGCAACCAGAAGGCACAGCAGCAGGATGCCCAGGAGAATCAGGAAAATCATGCCCGGGCCTCCTTTTTCATCTGCCGCCAGGCGAGGAAAATGGCGAGGGCACCGCTTGGCAGGATGAGGATGCTGGTCTGGCTCTGCAGCGCGGGCACGAAAATGAAGAGCGCGCTCATCAGAAGCAGGGGCCAGACGGCGAGCTTTATGTTTTTGCGGTAATACTTGTAGGCCATCGCGCCAAAGAGCGCGGGCACTACATGGTCAAAGGCCGGCCGCAGCGCCTCGTTTTGCAGAACGGGGGTGAGAGGCTGCAGGAGCAGCACGCCCAGGGCAAGCACCAGGATGGTGACCAGCGAGGAAACGGCGATGGAGAGGGTGGAAACGATTTCGTTTTCCTTGGTGCCGGCCTTCACGCCGCTTAAATCCCTTGCGTTGATCGCGCAGGGGATTTTCATATTGATCAGGTTTCCGGTGATGAAGGCGAGGTAGCTCCCGCCCGAGCCGAGCATGGGCGTATACACGAGGAATTCCACCACGCTCGATACTGTCCAGACGATGCCGACGGCGGCAAAGCCGCGCGCCGCCGCGCCGAGGTCCGGCATGGCGCCGAGCACCGCGCCGATGGCAAACGGCGCGCCGACGAGCAGGATGAGCGTGACGAGGGACGCGATCCGGCCCAGGATATGCGTTCTTCGGGTATACTGTTCGATCACTTTTTCACGGTTCATATGGCGCCTCCAATCCCCGCGAGCGAGAGCACGACCGCGGCGGCCATGCCTGCGAGCATGGCGAGTGCGAGCGAGAATTCCTCCATCCAGCGGAAGCCTTCCCGTTTTGAAAGGCGGGTGAAGAGCGCCATCGCCAGCGCCGCAAAGACCGCCGTGAGCAGCGGGAGCGCGCTTCCCGCAAAGGAGAGGACGCCGCCGCCGGAAACGAACGCGCCGATATAGCTGCCGATGTACGCGCTGACAAGGCCGATGAACATGGCGGTCATGGCCCTGTCGCCAAAGCCTGCGCCCTGCTTTTGCTGCGGGCGCTGGATGCGCTCGGTATACCTGCGGTTCAGGAAAAGGTTCAGGATCATGCCCCACATGATGCAGACACTCATGAGCAGCGCGATGGTGACAAAGGCCTGAGCGGTCATGGCGCTGCCGCTGAGCTCAATGCCCACCTGCTCCGCCGCGCCCTGCGCCACCTGCGTTTCATAATGCAGCGCGCCGATGACGCTCAGGCGAAGCCATGGCCACGGGATGCCAAGAGACCCCGAAAGCGCGATGACGCCGAGCAGAATGGCCACGGCGGGCAGAACCGAAAAGGATGCGGAAGACGTGACCACCTTTTTGAGCACGGCCCTGTCCATGCCGATGGCAAGGCCGGCCCGCCAGGCGCGAATGGCGAAAACGAGCGATATGACCGCCACAAAGGCGATGATCCCGCCGCAGATCAGATACAGCGGGCCTGAAGAGAGCTGTGAAAGCACGTCCATTGGATTCACCTCCGAATCTTCGAGATCAGGAAAGGATGCTGTATGAGCGCATTGACGGTGAAGAGGTGGAAGATACGGGTTTTGACTTTAACCCCACAGGGCCGAAAGGGCCGGCACCATCTGCTTTTTCCGGGAAACGACGCCCTTCAGGAAAACGCTGTGGCCTTCGATATCGTCCCTGCCGAACGCCTGCCGGATGATCTCCTGATCGCCGATGAAAAGAAGCTCCGTCCCTTCCCGAAGGACGTCCGTGATCATGAGGATCACCATGTCATAGGCGCGCTGTTCCTTGAGCGCTTCCATCTCACGCAGGAATTCCGCTTCTCTTGACAGAACGAGCGCGGAATCCATGGTGGTGATCTGGCTGATGCCGAGCTTATGATCCGCCAGGTGGAATTCCTTGAAGTCCGTCATCAGCAGGGTTTTCGCCGGCTTTTCCGCGCTGCTCGCGGAGAAAACTTCCTTTCCAAGCGCCTCCAGGTCCAGCCCCGCGATGCGGGCCAGACGCTCCGCGATCCGGCGGTCCCGGGGCGTGGTGGTGGGCGATTTGAACATGACGGTGTCGCTTACGATGGCCGCCGCCATGAGGCCCGCCAGTTTTTCGCCCGGCATCAGGCCGTGCTCCTGGTACATGGTGGCGATGATCGTGGTGGTGGAGCCGACCGGCTCGTTGCGCATGAAGACGGGGTAGCCCGTTTGGACGTCGCCGAGGCGGTGATGGTCGATGATGCCCACGAGCTCCGCCTGCTCAAGGCCGGAAATGGCCTGCCCGACCTCGTTGTGGTCCACCAGCACCACGCGTTTGCGGCTTGGGCGCAGAAGATGATACCGGCTGAGGGTACCGACCACCCTGTCGTCCTGGTCGAGGACCGGATAGCTGCGGTAGCGGCTCTGCAGGACGGTTTCGCGAACGTCGTCCAGAAAATCGGAAAGGTGGAAACAGACGATGTCCTGCGTTCTTGCGATCCGGCTGACGGGCAGAGCCTGGTAGAGCATTCTCGCCGCGCGCCAGACGTCGCAGGGGGTGGAGATGACGCAGGTTTCTGAGGAAATGCCGCGGTAGGTTTCCGCAAGGCTGCTCTGGCACAGGATCACGCAACTGGCTTTCCGTTCGAGGGCCTTGTCGACCACATCCCTCTGCTGTCCGCACAGCACAACGCACCCCTCGCGGATGGCGGCGTACGGGTCGCCGGCACAGGGAAGCGCGATGACGACATGACCCGATACAGAATCGAAAACGTCCTCGTCGCTGTTGATGATGTGCCCCTCCAGGGCGGAAAGGACGTTGAAAATGGGCGCATCCTCGATGATCGGATTCTGAATGGCGCGCATGTCGCTTTCCGCGATGCCGCCCGCCGTCACCATGCCAAAGAGCCGGCCGTCCTCGTTCGTGACGGGGATGGTAGAGTAATTGGGGTGCGCCTGAATGATTTCCCATGCGTGGCTGACAGGCACGCTTTTGCCGATCTTCGGCGGCCGGTCGAATTCGATGTCGCTCACCTGGGTGCGCACGTTGGTCAGCATCATCGGAGGCTGGAAGCCGAAGCGCTCCAGCAGAAATTTGCTTTCGTCGTTCAGATGTCCGAGCCGGACCGGCACGTAGCCGTTGTCGCCCATGGCGTCGCGCAGGGCGGCATAGGCCATGGCCGAAACGACGGCGTCGGTGTCGGGGTTTTTGTGGCCGCACACGTAAGTCGTTTCCATATGGACTCCTTATGCTTTTTCTTTGGCAACGCCGCTTTCCACCGCGGCCTTTCGCACGGCTGCCGCCACGGCGTTGTGGGCGCGCTGGTCATAGGCGTAGGGCAGGATGTATTCGGTGCTCAGCTCTTCGTCCTTCACACATCCTGCGATGCCG
>CAMOIA010000156.1 GCA_946615785.1 uncultured Clostridia bacterium | reverse complement strand
CTTGCGATGCGTTCCACGCTTTCAAGCGTCCTGTCCAGGTGGTCCGGCGCCGCGGTGGAGGGGTTCACGCCGACGCAGATGAGGGGGCGCTGCCCCCGCGTGCCGAGAATGAACCGGTATTCCTCGTACCTTGGCGGCACAAAGAGCCATTTGCGCACGTCGTAGGACGCCTGGGGCAGGAGGGCGTCAGCAAGATCGTTTGCAAAATCCGCGTGCAGATCGCGGGTGTTTGCCGATGGCACGTGCCGCATTACGCGTTTCCCCCTTTTTCGTCTTTGACGTTCAGGGGCAGCAGGTATTTTTCCATTTCCTCGATATACTTTTCCCCGAGCGCGCTGCGGATGGTGTTTTTGCGCTCGATGTACACCAGCTCCATTCTGATGTCCTCCTGGTCGGCGTCCGCGGCGAAGGGCACGGCGATGTAATCGCTTCCGCTGAGCTCTTCGCAGATGATGCCGGAACAGAGGGTATAGCCGTTCAGGCCCACCATCAGGTTCAAAACGGTCGCCCGGTCGCAGCAGGTGATGATGCGCGGATAATCCCGCGTGGAGAGCAGCTCCTCGGCAAAATACATGCTGCTGCCTCCCTGCTCGAAGGCGAGGCAGGGGTAGGGGAGCAGGTCTTCAAAGGCGATGCTCGCCTTTTTCGCAAGCGGATGCTCTTTCCAGAGGTATACGTAGGCGTTGCAGTCGATCAGGTGATGGCTCTTGAGGCCGAGGGTGTTGAGAAGCTTGGTGAGGGGCTTGCGATTGAAATCGTTCATGTACAGAATGCCGATTTCGCTGCGCAGGCTCACGACGTCGTTGATCACCTCCTGCGTGCGGGTTTCGCGGATGGCAAAATCGTATTCCGCCACGTCGACGTGCTTGGCAAGCTCCACGAAGGCCTTCACGGCGAAGGAATAGTGCTGTGTGGACACGGCGAAGCTGGTCTTTCGCGGCTCCACCTTGCCGTATTCCTCCATCAGGTTCAGGTACTGGGCGTACACCTGGCGCGCGTAGGGAAGGAATTTCATGCCCTCGGTGGTAAGCGTCATGCCCCGCGCCGTGCGGTTGAAAATGGTGATGGAGAGCTCCCGCTCCAGCTCCTTCACCGCGCTTGTGAGGGAAGGCTGCGCCACGTACAGCTTTTCAGACGCCTTGTTGAGCGAGCCTGTTTCCGCAATGGTGATGACGTAGCTGAGCTGTTTGAAAGTCATGCCGTGTCCTCCTGCCTGGCTTTTGAAAAAGGCGGCCCCGAATGGGGGCCGCGAAGAATCGTCGAACGCGGATTATTCCGCGGGAGCTTCCACCGCAACGATCCTGCCCTGTCCGTGCGGATCGGCATACTCGGCGGGAATGACGCCGCCAAGGGTGCCGGTGATGTAGTTGAGCAGCACCTGGTTGTCCAGCATGGAATTTTCAACCAGCAGCTTCGCGCCCTCAAACATCGTGTTGCCGTCGCCGGCGTCAAGCAGCATGTAGTTGTGGCTCGCCAGTGTGTAGATCCTGTCAAGCTGCAGGTCTTCACCGTTCACCTTCACGTTCTTGACACGGTATTCGCCCGCGACGCCGGTGAACATGCCGTTTTCGTCCTGGGTGACGGAAGAGGGAATATAGGTGTGAATTTCATAGGTGATGCCGCTGACCTGCAGGAAACCGCCGGTTTCACCGGGCACGGTGCGGCTGTTCCACTCCAGCGCGTCCAGCACCTGCTGGCCGGTCACCTCGACCACGCACATGGCGTTGCCGAAGGGATGCACCTTCAGAATATCGTTCATGGTGATGTCGCCGGCGCTGAGCTGCACGCGGATGCCGCCGCCGTTCACAAAGCCGATTTCCGCGCCGCTCTGGTCGCGGTATGCGTCCGCGCACAGATCGCCCAGGTTGGTTTCGGTCCTGCGGACGATGCGGATGGACTTGCCGTTTTCATCGGTGATGCCGGGTTCATAGATGGCAAGATCGAAATCGGTGTGGGCGACCACCGTGCTAAGCTGGCTGTTCAGTTCATCGACCGCCGCGGCGACGGCTTCGGAGGCCGGGTTCGCGATGCCAAGATCATCAGCGGTGAAATCCCCGTAATTCCAGGAATAGAGCTTCACGGAAAGCTTGCCGGCCGTGGTGATGGTCAGCGCGCCGATGGCCGCCATCTTGGTGCCGCAGGCCTGACGGAGCACGATGTCGCCGTCTTTGTTGGTTACCTCGGCGTAGTTGTAATCATGGCTGTGACCGTCGAACAATACATCGATGCCGTTTGTATTCTGGATCAGTTCGTCGTACCTGTACGGGGCCGATTCAGCTTCGTCGCCAAGGTGCGCCATCACGATGACGTAGACAGCGCCTTCCGCGCGGGCGTCGTCGACGGCTTTCTGAATGCCGGCGTAGAATTTTTCACCGGTTTCATCCTGCATGAAATCATAGAGCCAGTTGCCTTCCGCATCCATGAAATAGCGGGGCGTGCTGGTGTTCAGGGTCTTGGGGGTGGTGGCGCCGACGAAGGCGATCTTCACCCCGTCGAATTCTTTGATGATGTAAGGCGCAAATACCAGTTCGCCGTCCTTTTCAAAGTTGGCGCTGATATAGGGGAAGTTGGCCTTTTCGGTCAGCTCCAGGAAGCGTTCCATGCCGTAGTCAAATTCATGGTTGCCGGGGATGGCAATGTCATAGCCGACCGCGTTCATCACGTTGATCAGCGCCTCGCCGGTTGTCATGGTGCCGACAGGTTCGCCCTGAATAAAGTCGCCGTCGTCTACAAGCAGGGTGTATTTGCCCTGGGCTTCAAGCGCCTGGCGCACGGCATACAGGCCGGCCATGCCCCAGCCCTGGTCGATGCCGCAGTGAACGTCGCTTGTGAACAGAACCACAAGATCCCTGGTCAGAGCGGGCGCGGCTTCATCCGCAAGCGCAGCGCAGGACATGAGCATGACGAGCGCGGCGAGGATCGAGAGCAGTTTCTTCATTGGTATTTCCCTCCTCATTCTTTGGACATGATTCTGTAAAAAAGTATACCATACCGAAGAATACAAATCAATCGGGAATGGAAAAAACGGCGGCTTTTTGTACATTTTCAGCTGAAGGTAAAGCGGTTGAAGGAAGCGATCACGCCCGGGGCATCGGAAAGGAATTCAAAATAGACCGCGTGCTTTCCGATGATGCCTGCCGTGACCGGGACGCTTGTCTGCTTTGTGCCGGGTGCCAGATCCATTTGCGCGATCACGCGGCCGCGATGGGAATCAAGGCGCACGTTGATCGCAAGCGCCTGGTTCTTATCCAACTCCACCGTCACCGTGCGCGGCGCGTTCGCGCCAAACTGCAGGTAGCGAAAGCCCGCCGTCGTTCCGGAAGAAATGTTGACGATGGGGGTGGAAAGATCGTCCCGCTGCTCGTAGCGGGGCTTGATAAAGGCGGGGGTGCTGCCGCCGTGTATATGGCAGGCGTAGCCTGCGGAAATCCATTTCCTTGCGTCCAGGCCGTTGACGTGCGCGCCCTGGGAGGTCATTTCGACCGGGCGGGAGGAGACGGGCTCGCCGCTGATATACGCAATGTCCCCGATATAGAGCGTGCCGTCCTTTCCCATGGCAACGTCCACAGGCTCCAGCATGGCCTGCCGGGCGAATTCGTTCTGTCCGGTCTGGCGGTGGTAGAACACGTACCACTTCCCGTTGACCTCCATGATGGAGCCGTGGTTGTTGCCCCAGCGGTAGGTCATGGTGCCAAGACCTTCCGCGTCATGCAGAATTTCGCCGCCGTTGAAGCTGATGTCGCCGCCGCCGATGAACGGCCCGAAGGGCGTGTCGCCGAAACGATAGGAAAGGAAACCGTTGTTCGGGGTAAAAACGCCCAGTTCGGGAACGGGCTTTTCATAGCGCTTTGAATAGATGTAGACGTATTTTCCCATCACCTTGCGGGGGCTGGACGCCTCAAAGAAGCCGTCGATCAGGGAAATGTGCCCGTCGTCCACCGGGTTCCAGGGGCAGGTGGAATGCCCAAGGGGATTGGAAACGAGGGTGCCTTCCCTGATGGTCGCCATGTCGTCTTCAAGCTCTGCGATATAGCAGGGCGCTGCGCACCCGCCCCAGTAGGCGTAGACCCTGCCGTCGTCGTCAACGAGGATGCCGGGGTCAAAGCCGAGTCTGGTTTCCACCGGGTTTTCAAAGGGGCCCCACGGGGTCTTTGCGGATGCGACCACGATCAGGCTGCCTTTTTTCTCCGCGGCGTACAGGTAATAGGTGTCGCCCTTTTTGACCACGTCCGGCGCGTACAGAATGGAATCATAGTGGGTTTCATAGGAAATGCCGTGGCAGGTCCAGTCCGTCAGGTCCGTCACGGGGGCGGACCATACCACGTAATTGCGTCCGCAGTACTGACTGCGCTCGATATCGTGCGAGCCGTATACATATACGCGCTTTTCGCCTTCGTGCTCAAACACGCGCGGCTCGCCGTCCGGCACATGCTCCCAGAGCGGCATATACGGATTGGCGCCTTTGATGCATTCTCTCATAAAGCAACGCTCCTTTTTTGCTTTGCGGCGGGCTTGCCGTCCGCATCTGATAAAACCATACCACAGGGCAGAATACTTTTCCACCTGTTTTTGCACGCTGGCGTGGCAAGTGTAAAGATATTGTAAGAAAAGTGTAAA
>CAMOIA010000155.1 GCA_946615785.1 uncultured Clostridia bacterium | reverse complement strand
GGGCTTTTCCTACCAGTATCTGCCGCCGTCCCGGGTGGTTTACGCCGACAGCAGGGTCAACGCCGCCATCGTAAGGTGCCTTGAAGAGAACGCGGTGCCGTATCTCCGCGGGCTTACGTGGACGACGGACGCCATTTTCAGGGAGACGCAGGACCGGATTCAAAGGCGGCGCAGGGAAGGCGCGCTGATTGTGGAAATGGAGCAGGCCGGCTGTCTTGCGGTCGCGCAGTTCCGCGCATTCCGCTACGGCGCGCTTGTATACGGAGGCGACGACCTGACGGGCGAGGAGTGGGACGGGCGTGCCTGGCGAAGCCGCGACGGCATCCGGTACGACCTTGTGCAGCTGTGTCTTAAGCTTTTGGACGTGATCTGAACAAACGAAGACGGGGGACGGGTATGGCAAAAGCGGTTAAAACCAACGCGCTCAGGATCCTTGAGACGGCGGGCATAACCTTTGAAACCAGAACGTATGAAGTGGACGAAGAGCACCTTGACGGCGTGACCGCGGCCGCAAAGCTGGGGCTTCCGGCGGAAACGGTGTATAAAACCCTCGTATTGTCGGACGCGCAGAAAGGGCATCTTGTGTGCGTGATTCCGGTGGACAGGGAACTGGACCTGAAGGCGGTCGCCCGTGCGGCGGGGCAGAAAAGCGTGACGATGCTGCCCATGAAGGATCTTCTGCCCCTGACCGGCTATGTGCGCGGGGGCTGCAGCCCCATCGGCATGAAGAAGGCCTTTCCAACCTTCATCCAGAAGGAAGCGCAGGGCCTTGCGCGCGTTTCTGTCAGCGCGGGCGCAAGGGGAATGCAGGTGATCCTTTCGCCGGAGGACTTAAGGCGCGAAACCAAAGCGGTTTACGCCGACCTGTGCAGATAAGTTTTTCCCACGCGCGCTGGCGATCCGGCCAAGCGGGCGCCGCTTTTTGACAAAAAGCTTGATTAAAGCGGTAAAGTTCTGTATAATTACGATGCCCGTGCTTTACGTCGGGCACAGGTTGAGCGTAAGGAGGGACCCCTTGTCATGGAATGCAAGATCAAAAATGATATCGGCACGATCTATATCAGCGAAGACGTGATGCTCAAAGTGGTGGGCTACGCGGCTTTGGAGTGCTACGGTATTGTGGCAATGTCTTCCAAACGTGCAAAAGACGGTATCGTGGAATGGCTCGGCCGGGAAAACCTGAGCCGCGGCGTTCAGATTCGTCTGGTGGAAGACCAGCTGGATGTGGATCTGTATATCATTGTGGAATACGGCGTTTCGGTTGCCGAGGTCTGCAAGACCATTGTTGAGGTTGTCAGGTACAAGCTGGAGAGTATGACCGGCGTCACCGTGCGCAGGGTGAACATCTCCGTTGAGGGGATCCGGGTATAAGCATCCTGACATAGGGAACGGAGGCATATAAAGTTGATACAGACAAATGCGATCGATGGGCTGCTGCTGCGGGAAATGGTCATGGCAGGCACTGCCCTTCTTGAAAAAAACAGGGAAGCGGTAGACGCCCTGAACGTGTTCCCGGTGCCCGACGGCGACACCGGCACGAACATGTCCCTGACCATGGGCAGCGCCGTGCGCGAGCTCAACGCCAAGGAGTACAACACCGCAGCGAGCGCTGCGGAAGCGCTCTCCCGCGGCGCGCTGAGGGGCGCGCGGGGAAACAGCGGCGTGATCACAAGCCAGATCCTCAGGGGCTTTTCCAAAGCCCTTGGCGGCGCGGAAACCATATCGCCCCTTCTGTTTGCCCAGGCGCTCAAGCGCGGTGCCGAGACGGCCTATAAGGCGGTCATGAAGCCGAAGGAGGGCACCATTCTGACGGTGGCCCGCGTGATCGGCGACGACGCCGTCGCCCAGGCGGAAAAAGCGCCGGACGATTTTGAAGCGCTGTTTACGGTGATCCTCAAAAGCGGCGAGGCCATTTTGCAGCGCACGCCGGACATGCTGCCCGTGCTCAAGCAGGCCGGCGTCGTGGACGCGGGCGGCAGAGGCCTTCTGTACATCCTGACGGGCTTTTACGCGGCCATGCGGGGCGAGGAGGCCGACAAGCTGTCCATCGGCGCCGCGAAGGATGCCGCGGAAGGGGAAATGTTGGAAACGGACGAAGAATCCCCCTTCACATACGGATGCGAATTCACCCTGAAGCACATCAAGGAAACCGTGACGGAGGAAAGCATCAACATTTTCCGCCGGCAGCTGCACCGCATCGGAACGAACGTGAAGGTGACGAAAGAAGCGGATTCCATCCTCTGCGTGCTTGAAACCAACGATCCCGGCAAGGCGCTGCAATACGGCCTTGACATCGGTGAAATCGTCTCCAGTTCGCTTCGCAACCACAAGGAAGAGCGCCGCGCGCACGAGGTGAAAACAGAGCCCGCACCCGAACCGGCGCCCGCGCAGGAAAGCAAGCCCTACGGCTTTGTGAGCGTCTCCCTGGGCGAGGGCTTTGCCAGCATTTTCCGCGACCTGAAGGTGGATGTGATCGTCGACGGCGGGCAGACCATGAACCCCTCCATCGAGGACCTGCAGAAGGCGGCCGAGTCCGTCCAGGCAGATACCGTGTTCATCCTGCCAAACAACGGCAACGTCATTCTGGCCGCGCAGCAGGCGGCGGAGCTTTCCGAGCGCGACATCCGGGTGATCCCGACCAAGAACGTGGCGATGGGGATCGCGGCGATCGTGGCCTTCCAGAATGATCTGGACCCGGAGGCGAACGCGAAGCTGATGGACGAGGCGGCGCAGCAGGTGCAGACCGGCACGATCACCTACGCCATCCGCGACAGCGAATACGAGGATCTGCACATTGTCCAGGGCGACATCATCGGGCTGAAAAACGGCAAGATCTGCTACAAGAGCAATGACGTGACGGACGTGGCCGTCCATCTGACGCAGGACATTGTGGACGAAAATAGCGGCCTGATCACCCTCTATTACGGGGCGGACGTGAAGAGCGAGGACGCGGAAGCCCTGCGGGACAAGATGAGCGCTCTGTATCCGGACTGCGACGTGGATGTGTATCAGGGCGGGCAGCCGCTGTATTACTACATCATTTCCGTGGAATAAACCAAATATCAGCGCCATGGGGACAGCGGTTGCCGCCGTCCTCTTTTTTGTGGGAGGAGACAATGGAAATCACATCCCTTCCCGGGATCGGGAAGATTCGGGCTGAACAGTTGAAAAACGCGGGGATCGACAGCCTGGACCGTCTTCTGACGGAGCTTCCAAAGAGCTATCAGGATACCTCGTCTTGCGTGCCTTACGCCGAATTAAAGGCAGGGGAGAAGGCGTGCGTGGAGGGAATTGTCAAAAGCGTCGGGAAGCCTTCGTATTACGGCGGCAGGTCGAGCGTGCGGGTGACGCTGAGTATGGAGGGTGGGAACCTTCGGCTGGCCTTTTTCAACCAGCCGTGGGCGGCGAAACAGTACCATGCGGGGGACGAGGTGTGCCTGTGGGGCAGGGTCGAGAAAAATGCGTCGGGCTATACGATGTACTGCCCGTCCAGAGTGACCGAACGGGCCATTCTGCCCGTGTACCGCGTCGCGTCGATCCCGCCGAAAACCTTCCGCGAGATCGTCCGCAGGGCCCTTGAGCATCTTGACGAGTGCTGCCCGGAGACGCTGCCGGCTTCCCTTCGGCTCCGGTGGGGGCTGTGCGAGCGCAATTTCGCCCTGCGCCAGGTGCATTTCCCTGAGAGCCGGGAACAGCTTTCCATCGCGCTTCGGCGCATCGCCTTCGAGGAGACGCTTGTCTATCAGGCGGCGGTGCGCATGGCGCGCGGAAAGACGGAAAACGGCATTCAGATGGCGATTCCTGAAGACGCTGAAAAAACCTTCTGGGCGGCGTACCGGTTTTCCCCGACCGGAGCGCAGGCAAGGACGCTGCGGGAAATCGCTTCCGACCTTGAATCCCCCTATGCCATGAGCCGCCTTGTACAGGGCGACGTGGGGTGCGGAAAAACGGCGGTGGCCTTCGGGGCGATGTACATGGCCTTTCGCTCCGGCTATCAGAGCGCCCTGATGGCCCCGACGGAAATCCTGGCGGGCCAGCACGCCGAAAGCGCCGTGCAGGTGCTCCATGGCCTTGGCATGAAAACGGCGCTGGTCACGGGCGGCATGAAAGCAAAAGAGCGCCGGGAAATCCTGGACGCCCTGCGCGAAGGATCCCTGGACGCGGTGATCGGCACCCACGCGCTCTTATCCGACGACGTGCAGTTTCAGAACGTGGGGCTCGTCATTACGGACGAGCAGCACCGTTTCGGCGTCCGCCAGCGCAAGGGGCTTTCCAACAAGTCCGAAACGCCGGTGAACACGCTCGTCATGTCCGCAACCCCCATCCCGCGAACCCTTTCGCTCATTCTTTACGGGGATCTGGATCTTTCGGTGATCGACGAAATGCCGCCGGGCAGGAAGTCGGTGAAGACGCGGCTCGTGCCGGAGGAAAAGCGGGAAGGCCTGTGGAAGTTTGTCCGGGAGCAGGCGGCGCTCGGGCACCGCACGTATATCGTGTGTCCGCTGGTGGAAGAAAGCGAAAACCTGGACGCCAAAGGGGCTCAGGAAACCTACGAGGAACTGAAAAACGGCCCTCTTTCCGCGCTCAGGCTGAGGCTCGTGTACGGGGCTATGAAAGAAGAAGAGAAG
>CAMOIA010000154.1 GCA_946615785.1 uncultured Clostridia bacterium | reverse complement strand
CCCGCGAAATCTTTTCCCAAAGCGAAAAACTGTGGGAATACAGCCTGGAGGAGCCCTGCATCGCGTCGCTCTGCAGGCAGCTGCGGGAGGCGGGCATTCCCTTTCCCATGTGCCTGACGGCGGAGGAAATGGCCAAGGAGGCGGCGAAAAGATGCTCCTGAAGCTTGAAAATGTCAGCTATACCTATCAGGCCGGCAGTCCCTTTCAGTCAACCGCCCTGAAGGACGTCAGCCTTGAGATCCACTCGGGGGAGTGTATTGCCCTGATCGGACATACCGGCAGCGGAAAATCCACCCTGGTGCAGCTTTTTAACGGCCTTCTGAAACCCACCTCCGGCACGATCACCCTCGACGGCGAAGACATCAGCCGGAAGGAGTACGATCTGAAGTCCCTGCGCCGCAGGATCGGGCTCGTCTTCCAGTATCCGGAAACGCAGCTCTTTGAGGAGACGGTGCGAAAGGATATCGCGTTCGGGCCGCGCAACCTGGGCCTTGCCGAAGCTGAAATCGCAAGGCGCGTGGACCGGGCGATGCGGCTTGTGGGGCTCGACCCCGAAGGCGACGGCGAGAAGAGCCCGTTTGAGCTTTCCGGGGGCAGAATGCGCCGCTGCGCCATCGCCGGCGTGATCGCCATGGAACCGGAAATGCTGGTGCTGGACGAACCGGCGGCGGGGCTGGACCCGAAGGGGCGCCAGGCCCTGATGGGGCTGATCGACGACCTGCACAAGAAAGGCGTTACGATCGTGATGATCAGCCATTCCATGGAGGACGCCGCGCGGTACGCGACCCGCGTGATCGCGCTCGAGCACGGGCGCATCGTGCGGGACGGCACGCCGGAAGCGGTCTTTTCGGACGCGGAGGGGCTTTTGAACATGGGCCTTGACGTGCCGGACGTCTGCGCGCTGGGGATGAAACTGCGAACGATGGGGCTTCCTTTTCCGGAGACGGTCATCCGCCCGCAGGAAGCACTGGATGCGCTGATTGCGCTGCTTGGAGGGGAAAAGCATGCTTGAAAACATCACGCTTGGTCAGTACTATCCCTCCGGGAGCGTGGTTCACAGGCTGGACCCGCGCATGAAAATCATCCTGCTCATCGTGTATATCGCCGCGATCTTCCTTGCCGATACGCTCTGGGCCTTTCTGCCTGTGGCGCTGTTTGTCGTGATGTGCGCAAGGCTTTCGCGCCTTCCCGTCCACCTGCTCCTTAAAAGCCTCAGACCGCTCCGGTTCATCCTGATCTTCACCCTGGTTCTCAACGTGTTTTTCATGCAGGGGGAAACGGTGATCCTGGCCTTCTCGTTTGTCAGGATCACGAAAGAAGCCGTTCTGACCGCGATCCTTTACGCGCTGAGGCTGATCTTTCTGGTGTTCGGTTCCTCCCTGCTCACCCTGACCACCGCGCCCGTGCCGCTCACCGACGGCCTTGAGCGTCTGCTCAGTCCGCTTCGCGTGATCCATTTCCCCTCGCACGAAATGGCCATGATGATGACCATCGCCCTGCGTTTCATTCCCACGCTCCTTGAGGAAACCAACAAGATCATGAAGGCGCAGAGCGCAAGGGGCGCGGACTTTGAGTCCGGCAACCTGATCCGGCGCGCCAAAGCCATGGTGCCCCTGCTGGTGCCGCTCTTTGTCAGTTCCTTCAGGCGCGCGGGGGACCTTGCGATGGCCATGGAATCCAGGTGCTACCACGGGGGAGAAGGGCGCACGAGGCTGCATGTATTAAAAATGCGCCGCGACGATTACGCGGCGCTTGCGATCACCCTGCTCTTTCTTTCGGTGATCGTCGCGATGAACCTGCTGCTGTAAAGCTTACGGCGTGACGGAGAGAACCGTTCCCGCCGGACAGTGAAAATAAATCCATTGCGCTTCTGTGGGCGGGATCACGATCCCGCCTTCTTCTATGCTTTCGGTCTTCTGGGCGTCCAGACGCACGGTGGAAACGTTCCGTCCCCAGCAAAGCGGGCCGCGCAGGGCGATTCCGCCGGAGAAAGAGAGCACGTACGGGGCGTAATTCGGATGGACGTACTGCCAGTCGGTGCGGCCCTCAAGCGTGTATTCCCCGACGGCCGGCGCGGCGGCATAGGATACGGCAGTGCCGAAAACCGCCTGCCCGTTTTCGTTCAGCACCGCAAGCACTTTCGTGCTCAGGCTGACGATCAGGCGGTAGCCGGCCCGTCCGCCGCCCGCGACGGAAAGCTGGTTTTCCCGGATAAAGCCCTCCACGCCGCCGAAGGACACGCTGCACCAGCCCCCCATGCGGTAGGCGACGGGCAGGATGCCGGAAACCTCCGCCGTGCCGATCTGCTTGCCGTAGGTTTCGTCCGGAACGTTCCACACCGCGACCGTTCCGTCGGCCCAGCCTTCCGTCGCGCTGCCGGGCTCTTCGGTCAAAAGCACCGTCAGTTCCGCTTCGTTCACGTACACGGTTTTGCCCTGCAGGCTGGTTTCGTAAAAGGATCCGGCGCGGTTTTGCAGAACCACCGCGGTTTCCTTCGGGAAGTGCTTTTTGGTGACGGACTGCACGTTCGGATAGGCGTAGACGGGCGTCTGGTTGGTCACCAGTGCCAGAATCCGGCTCCCGCCGGAGACGGGGGCGGAAACGTTCATCATTTCCGTCGCGTTGCGGGCGACGAAGCCCCAGGCGCCGTCGTATTCCACGATATACCAGGACTGCTGCGCTTCCATGCCGTACCGGACGGTCATGACCGTGCCGGAGGGGATGCGCACGCCGATCGGATGGTTGGTGTTGCCGGTCGCGTACATTGGCGCCGTGGACGCAAAGACGACCGTGCGCGGTTCAAAATAATTGATGCGGAGCGCCTGGACGGCGCTTTTTTCGATCCAGCCGGAGGAGGTGTTGATGCAGCCGTTCGCTTCCTCGTCCATTGCTAAAAAGGTATAGGCCTCTACGTCGGGAAGCCTTGCCGAACGCTGCGCGTCGGCATAGGCCGGGCACTTTTGCGGGGTGAAGCCGAAATTGTGGTCGGCGCCCTCCGCGTGCGCGGTCATGGCGGCGCACAGGAGCAGCAGCAGGATCGGAAGCAGCATCTTTCGCATCGTGTCATATCCTCCTTATCGGGGATGGGATCAGAGCATTTTCATCAGCGTGTCGCGCTTTTCACGGTATTCGCGGTCCGTGACGATGCCGAGGGAGCGCATCCGGGTCAGCGCGTTGATCAGGCTGATCAGCTGGGCGGGGGAGGGTGCCGTCGGATCGAATTCCGGTTCCGGGTCTGTGACCGGGGCGGGAACGGGTTCAGATGCGGCCGGCGCGTTCCACATGGCAAGCCCGCTTTGCGCAGGCGCCTCTGGAGCCGGGTCAGTCAGCGGGAGGGTTTTGGAAAGAACGGGCGGCTGGGCCCTGTCCGGCTCGGCGGATTTGAGGAACTGCGCCGTATAGCCGGAGGCGGCCGGCACGAAATGGGCGTGGATGCGCTCTTCGCTGGTCATGCTTTCCGCCGTGCGGCTTTCCATGGCGGACACAAAAACGGAGGGCCGGGTGTCTTTTGCCGCGCTGTCCGCAAACCGGGCGCCGGTCTGGAGTGGCTTTGGCTCCACAAGCGTGTTTCCGCTGCGGGTGAGCCCCTGTTTGGGCAGCACGGCGTGATGCGCGGCGTGAAGGCGCTCTGTAAAGGTCAGGGTCCCCGACGCAAGCGCGGCGCCGATACAGCCGATCAAAAGCAGCATGGGCAGCAGCACGGCGTAGACGGAAAGCGAAGCGCCGCTTTCAAGAAGCGCGCCGAAGCCCCCGGTGCCGTACCGGATGGAAGGGTAGGCGGAACCGACGGCGATTCCGGCGGAAAGAAGCGCGCAGGCTGCGGCCGCGAGAAGCTGCGAACGCAGATTTCGCGTGTCCAGGAGCAGGAAGAGCGCCAGGAGCATGACCGGAACGGGGCTCAGGACCGCGCTGAACACGGTCGGGATCAGGGTGGAGGCGGCATGCTGCACAAGCAGCGTTTTGACGGGCGTCATGGAAAGAAGAATCGAGAGCGCAAGCAGGATGCACGCGCGCCCCCCTTTGCTGCCCCCGTCGGAAAGGGCCAGGATGCCAAAGCAAAGCGCAAACATAAGTACGAGCGTCAAAAGCGCCGCGAGCAGGCTCTGGGTCAGCACGGCGGAGGGAATATCCGCGGCGTCGAAAGCGCCGGAAAACACGTTGAACAGCAGCGGGATCAGAACGACGCAGGAAATGAGGAAAACGGTCGCGAAGGAAAGCGCGGCGGCGCCGCCGAGCTTTGCGTCCCGGGAGGGCTTGAAGGCTTCGAGCTCCTCGGGTTCCGGCATCATCCTAAGGATCAGGACGATCAGCACCGCGGAAAGGACGCATTCCACGGCCATTTTGAAGCCCGCGGCGGCAAAGGCGTTTTGCGTGACGCCGCCTGCGATCAGCGTATGCAGGGTCACGTTGGCGCTGTGGGCGGAAAGGTCGAGCGGCGCGTCCGTCGAAAAGACGGCGCCGGCGGAAAGCAGGAGCACGGCCGCCATGCCGGAGCGTTTGATGCCGCGCAGGTCAAAAAGCAGCCCTGCCGCTGCGGTGAGCGAAAAAACGGGGATCGTGCCCGCGGCGGCGCGGCGGAAGGTTTCAGGGAGCGACGAAAGCAGCGCGCCCCATACGGCTGCCGGGATAAAGGCTGGGAGCAGAAAGATGGCGGTCAGCACGGCCCG
>CAMOIA010000153.1 GCA_946615785.1 uncultured Clostridia bacterium | reverse complement strand
CGCCCTGTGAATCGCGTCCGCCGTATCGCACGCAAAGCGCGCGTAAGACGCGGCGTCGACCCCGCTCTTCCAGCACCAGATTCCGTCCGGCTCGTTCCAGATTTCATAAAACCGCACCTTGCCGCGATAGCGCGAAACCACCGCGCGCACATACGCGGCCCACGCGTTTCGCTCCTCCGCCGTCTCCGTCGGCGCGCAGCCCACCGCTCCGAAATAAGCCCCCGCCTTCGGCGTGTAGAGCGCGTTGCCGTAGCACAGGTCGATCCACGGCTCCATGCCGCGCTCGCAAAGCGCGTCCACAAGGGTATCCAGCCAGGTGAAATCATATTCACCCTTCTTGCGCTCCGTGCGCTGCCAGCCGCTTTGCAGGCGCACATAATGCGCGCCGCTTTGCGCAAGCATGGAAAGCGCCGGCATGGGATCGTACAGGGAGCGGTCAAGCTTTTCAAGGCCGATGCCGAGCCTTCCCGTCCGCTTTCCGGGACGTGGCTCCATCACCATGCCGCAGGGAATCATCGCCGCCATCCTACACCTCCCTGAACTCCACGTTCAGCATGGTCGAAAGGTCGCGCAGAGCCTCCATCAGGTTGCCGTCCGCAATGCCGTAATGCTGCGTGACTCCCTGATTGAGCAGGTTGGTAAAAAACGTGCGCATGTCCTCCCCGATCGGGCGGAACAGGCTGTGGGAATAGGTCGCGAGGAAATGCTCCGTTTCAAGCGCTTCCACCCGGCCCGCCACGAGCTGGAATTTCCCCTTCTGGCTGGAAGCATGCAGCATGGTTTTTTCACCCGCCGGGAACACATACCAGGCAAACGGTGCGCCCGCGTACTTCCATCCGGTTTTCGCAAACCTTACGTCCGAGGAAATCTTGCACTTTCCGCGCGGGTCGGTATAGTCGTTGGGCCCTGCGTGGCCGCCCGCGAAATTGCCGTTGGGAAGGTCGATATGGAAGGGTTCGATGTAATTGACGTGCCCGCCCGAAAGCAGCTTCAGCACATAACAGGCAACGCCGCCGCCGATGTCTCCCTCCGGCACGATCAGCGCAGAAACGTCCGGGGAAGTGGGCCAGAAGCCCGGCCGCAGGCCGATCTGGGCAAAAAGAACCGTGTCGATGTCGTTCAGGATGAGCGTGTCGAGCGCGTACTTTTCCGCGAGCCTTTCCATGCCAATGGACGCGCGCACAGACGCGAGGAATTTGCTTTCATCCACATTGTCAAGCACCTCGGCGCCCTTGGCGATGCGTTTCATGGCGCGCATGGCGTCCGCTTCCGAAACGTTTTCCGTCTCCTCAGCCAGCTCTGACACCGAGAGGAAGCGAAGCTCGGGCCCGACGTCCCGAAAGAGCATGTACGGATCCACATACGTCGACCACATGGCCTCGTTCATGCACGCGAGCAGGCCGAACGTGGAATCCTTCAGCAGTGCCCGCGCCCGCGCGGCGCAGCCGAAGACCTGCGCTCTGTGCAGAATTTCCGCCCAGGTGCCCGCGAACACGCTCAGCATTTGCCTTCCCATCCTGACGAGGCTGCCGCTCGCCTCCAGCGACCCGACCAGGCCCCCGCAGCAGAGGTATTCCGTGAATTCGTCGTCGTCGTGCGTGTCCTTCAGATCGATCCGTTCCCGGATGCGGTGACAGAAAAGCACCGGGCAGGGCGGCATGTCCCGCAGGAAGCGGATGAAGGCGAAATCCTCCGCCCAGGAAAGGTAGATCGCGAGCACATAGTCCACCTTTTTTTCGGTAAAAAGGTCAATGGCCCGCTTGACGTCCTCCGCCGTCCAGACGATACCGGGAAAGAACACCTCGGCCTGCGCGGAAAGATCGGCATAAAACTGCGCCGCCTCTTTTTCCTTGCGCTCGCGGTAGCTGCCGCGCTTTGTTCCCTCCCCGAGGGATGAAAAACGCTGCGGAGAAATGAGCAGAAGTCCTGCCCTGACACGTCTGTTCAGATCGACCATATCCTGATTCTCTCCCTTCCCATTGTGCTTGCGGGACCTTTATCCATGCTGTGCTGACTTTACCTTCATTTTATGCCCCCCGAAAGCCGATGTCAACGCTTTTCGGCTCTGAAACCCTCTTTCCGTCTTGCTTTTCTTTGTCTGATCAGGTAAAATAACGGACAGTAAAGCATTATAAGCTTTTGTTCGTGCCGGAGGATGAAAAAATGAAAACAAGAAGGGCTTTCACGTTTCTGGTCATCCTGGTTCTTTGTTTGAGTACTTTCAATGCTGCGCAGGCCATATCGCCGGACGCCGTTCTTGATCTATTCGATGTGCGTGTGAATCGTGCTGAAAAGCGTTGGAAAATCGATATCTTTGATCGAAAAGCCGAGGGAACCGTCAACGGTCACGACTATATTATGTATGTGAATGCAATCAACGGTAAAGTGACTGAAATTGTGTTCCGCGGATGGTTTGATGATTTTGTCAGAGTTCCAAGATCAAATGGCATGGGCGACACCTGGGGGCCGGGAAACGTTTCATATTTAGCATTTACAACCACATTGCATGATCTTGGAATCTTTGAGGATGCTTTGTTTCCCGATGGCGGACCATTTGGCTGTGAAGAGCCCATCGGTAATATCCAAAGAGGTGACATCGCCAACTTAAAATGGGTAAAAGAATACTGGAATAATCTTTCGATTCGAAAAGGTCTGTTTGAGGCCACCAATATAGCCACCGGCACATATGTGCTACTCAGGGGTTGGGAGCACGGTGAATTTGAAGCCTACTTCCGCCTTCCCTGATTCCGTTTTCTTTGCAATTCCGATGTCAGCAAACGTTTCCTGCTTTTCCTGTCCTTCAATGCAGAGGGCAGGATTTTTTGCACGAAATTGACGAATTTGTTTCGTATTTGCGACGAAAATATGATATACTGACACTCGAGGTGATTTCATGCGTGATCTGCTCCTGGTGGTCGACGGCAATTCGCTTTTGCACCGCGCCTTTCATGCCCTGCCGCCCATGGAAATGGACGGGGTTTATACCAACGCCGTGCACGGCTTTCTGATGATGCTGCTGAAGGTCATCCACGAATACGCCCCCGCCGCCTGTGCCGTGGCCTTTGACGAAGCCGCGCCCACCTTCCGCCACCAGGTGTACGCCGAATACAAAGCCGGGCGCGCCAAAACGCCGCCCGAAATGAAAATGCAGTTTCCAATTATCCGCGAAGTCCTTTCGGCAATGGGCCTTGGCGTATTGAGCGCACAGGGCTGGGAAGCCGACGATATCCTGGGCACCATGGCAAGAAAATGCGCCGAAAGCCCTGCATGGCGCTGCATGCTCCTGACCGGCGACCGGGACGCCCTGCAGCTGGTGGACGAGAGCGCGACGGTGCTCTTTACGCGAAAGGGCATTACCGAAACCATTTCCTTCACCCCCGCCATGGTGCGGGAGCTCTACGGCATCCGGCCCGACCAGGTGACGGACTGGAAAGGGCTGATGGGCGATGCGAGCGACAACATTCCCGGTATCCCGGGCGTCGGCGACAAAACTGCCGTGAAGCTGCTTGACGCTTACGGAACGCTTGAAAACACGCTCGCGCACGCGGACGAAATCAAGGGCAAGCTCGGCGAAAAAATCCGTGAAAACAAGGAACAGGCCCTGTTCAGCAAGGAACTTGCGACCATCCGGCCCGAGGCGCCCGTCCCCTTCACCCCGGAGGCCTGGAGCGTAAACCATATGGGCGAGGGAATCGCGGCGCTGCAGAAATACCACCTGAATCAGGTGATCCGCCAGCTCGGCCAGGCGGAAACAAAGGCCGCTCCGGCCCCGGAGGAAGAAAAGGGCAGCGAGCCGGAAGCCGAATTATGCAAAACCCGGGAGGACATCGCCCGCTTCCTTGCCGAAACCAAAGGCACAGAAACCGCCCTGCACCTTTCCACCGACGCCATTACCCTGTACTCTGCCGGCAGGCTCTGCCTCATCCGCGGAGAGGGGGATCTTCTGACCCCCGGGCTTTCCGTGGACGAAGCGCTTTCGTGCATGAAGGACGCGCTTGAAACCCGCCCCTTCCTGGTGCACGACGCCAAGCGGCTCTGGCATTTACTCGCCTCCCTTTCCCTGCCCAACGTCAACGTGACGTTTGACACCATGCTGGGGCAGTACCTCATCACCCCCCAGGCGAAAAGCTTTTCCCTTTCCGCCTTTGCCCGCGACGACGCTTACGGCGTCTATATGCTCGCAAAGCGGCAGAAACAGCAGCTTGAGGACATGGGCATGACCCATCTGATGAGCGACATTGAAATGCCGCTGCAGCAGGTCCTCTACGACATGGAGACGGAGGGCTTCCAGGTGGACGCCGACGTGCTCTCTGCCCTCGGCGCGCAGTGGAAAAAGCAGGCCGAAGACCTGAAGCAGGAAATATACGCCCTTACGAACGTGCCTCCCTTCAACCTGAACAGCCCGCAGCAGCTTGGAAAAGTGCTTTTTGAAACGCTCGGCCTGCACGGCGGCAAAAAGACGACGCGCGGCTATTCCACCGACGCGGAAACGCTGGAGGGCCTTCGGGAAGAGCATCCCGCCATCGACAAGATCCTTGAATACCGGCAGCTGGTGAAGCTGACCGGCACCTATATCGACGCGCTGATCGACAAACGCGGCCCCGACGGTCGCATCCGCTCCGTGTTCGACCAGACGGGCACGGTCACAGGCCGCATTTCCTCAAGCGAGCCGAACCTGCAGAACATTCC
>CAMOIA010000152.1 GCA_946615785.1 uncultured Clostridia bacterium | reverse complement strand
GGAAGTTTTGCGCATGGACGGACGTGCGCCGATCAAAATCAGCTCGCCCGCGTGAAGGCCGGTCAGAAGCTTGTCAAGGTCGTAAAACCCGGTCGGAACGCCCGTTACGCCGCCGCGATTGCGCGCATACTCCTCCATCATCGAATAGGTCCGGACCAGGACGGTGGAAAGGGCCTCAAGGCTCTCCGACCCGGTCCGCCGCATGACGATGTCAAAGATCCGCTTTTCACAGTTGTTGAGAATCGTCTGCAGGTCGTCTTCCTGCCGGATCGCCTGATCATGGATCTCCAGCCCGGCGCGGGAAAGCTGCCGCAGCGTGCTTTTCTCAAGCACCAGCTGGATATAATGCTTCAGGTTCACCGTGGTTGGCACCATCGCGACAAGATCGACCAGATATTCCGTTCCGCCGACGCCGACCAGCGTACCTTTCCTGTTCAGTTCCGCTTCAAGGGTAATCAAATCCACTGCCATGCCGCTTCGCATGACATCCAAGGCGGATGAATAAATCGTCTGGTGCGCCGGAAGAAAAAAATCTGCCGGCACCAGGGTTTCCGCGCACAATTCCATGGATTTGACATCCTGCATCAGCGCGCCAAGGACGCTTCGTTCCGCGTCCAGGGCCTGCGGTGCTTCCTGTCTGATGTCTGTCTCGCTCATGGTTCCATCCTTTTAGGTTTGCTTACTGCTCGCTGGGGACCACCTTTACCGTCATTACAGCCGAGATTTCCGGATACAGTTTTACCGTGCACTGGCTCTCCCCGACCGTACGGATCGCTTCTTTCAGTTCCACCTTGCGCTTATCAATGTCAACGTGGTACTGCGCCTTGAGCGCTTCGGCCACTTCGGCGCTGGTCACGCTGCCGTAAAGCCGTCCCTGGCTTCCGCAGCGCGTCTTCACCGTGATCACCTTTCCGCGAAGCGTTCCAGCCTTTTGCTCCGCTTCTTTCCGGCGTTCCATCTCCCTTGCGTGTTCAGCCGCGCGCTTGCGCTCCACTTCCTTGGACGCGCCGGGCGTGGCTTCCATGGCCAGTTTCCGCGGGAAAAGGAAATTGCGCGCATATCCGTCGGACACGTTGACGATTTCATCGCGCTTCCCTACGTTTTTCACATCCGCAAGCAGAATCACTTTCATGGTATGCAACCTCCTCTATATGATCCGTTTTTATTCCAAAGGTTCGCCCGTATCCTTCGGCTGTCTGAGCCGGCGGATATCAAGGATCTGATCCGCACATCCAAGGATCCACAGCACCGCGGGCGCGAAAATCAGAAGCAAAGCCGGGATGAGCACCCTGACCCATTTTTTCCGGTCCCGCCTTGCCTGCAGATCGTTGATCAGCGCGATCCCCTGCAGGGTATACACCGCCGTGAAAACCTCAAGCAGCACCTGTCCCAGCAGCTGCAGCGTCGCCTGGTTCAGCCGGACCATGATAAACCCGACTGCGAAAACGCCGATCTTCCAGCCCCACCCCTTGGGCAGATACCAGGAACGCAGCGCAGGCACACGGATGCTGAGCGCTTCTCCTTCTTTCTGAAAAAGATCATGCTGCTTTGGCAGGGCAGCCTCTTCGCTTCTTGCGGCGGCATACACCGTCAGGACGCCTTCATAGATGCTCATTCCAGAGATCATGGAAGGCACAAAGACCGTCAGATACGAAACCAGATATCCCTGCAGGGTCGCAAGCAAATCCTCCCGGACCGCTTCCGTAAGGCCGCCGATCGCCGTAAGGCCGACAGAGCCCTCAAAGCTGCCGGATATCGGCAGAATCCCATACGCGTTCATCAGGATCAGGAAAAAATCGCCCACTTCGCCTTCCGCACGGATAGCCTGCGCGGCAAAGCCGGCAAGGGTACGGTAAGCGTCCCTTTCATACTTCCACTGCACTGCCACATAAACGGCAAGCTGAGAAAGGACGATCACGCCGATGACAAGAAGCACGGAACGCGGAAATGGGATACGCTTTATGAAAACCAGGTGTACCGCCGCTATGGCCGGCAGCAGGTACACCGCACCGGCGAGCAGCCCTTGTGCACCGAGCAGGGAGAAAAACATGCCCAGCGCCAGTAACGTGCACAGATACGCCGGAGCCCTTCCCCCCAGAAACAGGCATGCGCAGACACAGGGAATCGTCAGAAAATACAGCGCCATCGCACTGTAGGATAAAAAGGGCGTAAAACACAGTCCGAGAAGCAGGGCGAACAGAGCAGGAAACACGATCGCCGGCGCTCCGGAGCGGTACCAGGGAAGATTGCGCATGCGTACCTCCAAATGCATCGAAGGATGCTTTTTATATTGTAGCTTTCAGCGTGCTTTTTGTCAATCAGCGCATGGGTTTCAGACGCAATCCCATGCGCAGCAGGTATCCTGATGTGATTAAAAGAAATTTCTGCGATGTATTGACAAAATCTGTTTAATGTTTTAATATAGTTTTCGTTATTAGATGTAATGTTTTCAAAGAGGTGATTTTGATGTGCTACACCGGTTTGACGGTTTACGGAGATTCAATTGGAAAGGGCGTCATCTGGTCGGAAGCGCTCGGCCGGTACAAAATCACACGGGAAAGCTGCGTTCGCCTTTTGTCAGAGCGTCTTCCCTATCCCGTCGAGAACCGTTCCAGAATGGGCTGCACCGTACGCCAATGTCTCGAAAACCTGGATCCCGAGGAGATCAAACCAGGTCAGCTCGTCGTCTTTGAGTTCGGTTCCAACGACAGCGATATGGACTGGGAAGCCGTATCCAAAGCACCGAAGGCCCATCATGAGCCGAGCGTTCCGATCGGCGATTTCGAAAGCGACCTCACGCGCCTTGTCCGCATCGCCCGAAGCCGCGGTGCGTATCCCATGCTGACGACCCCCATTCCGCTCAATTCCCAGCGCTACCTCTCCTGGGTCAGCCGGAACCTTGAAAAAGACGCGATTCTTCAATATCTGGGCGACGCGGTCCAAATGGCCAGATGGCAGGAAAGATGGTCCCATGCCGTTGAGCGCGTCGCTTTCCGTGAGCACGTGCCGCTCATCGACCTCAGGGACGCTATGCTTCGCTGTCTGCATTTTGACGATCTGTACTGCAGAGACGGTATTCACCCGAATGAAGAAGGACAAAAATACCTGTTTGAAACGGTCTGCGCTTCTTTTTTCCCCGAAAAAGCCTCCCTTGACAAAGCCGGCTGAACGCCTGCGGCCATAGCACAAACATCCGCTTTCCGGTCTTCATTCCGTATGCATCGCCCGCCGCTTTCCGGCGGGCATTTTCGTGCCTTTCCTGAATGCTCACAAGCTTCTTCTGCAGGATTTCTTCAATCGCTTGTGCATTGTCAAAAGAATCGCCGTGTGATATACTGATCATACTATACAGGGCTGCGGTGAAACGCCACGGCGCGGCTCAAAAGGAGTGATCGATCCATATGAAAATGACATTTCGCTGGTATGGAAGCCAATCGGACCCGATCCCTTTGAAATACGTACGGCAGATCCCCGGCATGACAGGGCTGATGGGGCTCCTTGATATGCCCGCCGGCGCGGACTGGCCGGAGGACGCTTTCGTTTCCCTTAAAAACGAAGTCAACGCAGCCGGCCTTGCGCTTGAGGTAATCGAATCCGTCAACGTGCATGAAGATATCAAAATGGGGCTCGCAAGCCGGGACGAATACATCGAAAACTATATTTCCACCATCCGGATGCTGGCAAAGCACGGCGTGAAGGTCATTGTATACAACTTCATGCCGGTTTTCGACTGGCTGCGCACGGACCTGGCCCGTATCATCCCAGAGGACGGAAGCAATTCGTTGTATTTCGACGAAAAAGATCTCGGGGAAATGGGCCCGCTTGAAATTGTGCGCAAAACCGCCGAAGACAGCAAGGGCTTTACCCTTCCCGGCTGGGAGCCGGAACGGCTGAAGCTGCTTGAAACCACCCTGAAGCAATACGAAGGCATGACGGCGGACGATCTTCGCGCCCATTACAAATATTTCCTTGACGCCGTGATCCCCGTTTGCGAGGAATGCGGCGTCCGGATGGCCTGCCATCCGGATGACCCGGCCTGGCCCATCTTCAACCTGCCCCGCATCGCGCACAGCCAGGACGATTTTGACAAAATCATCCGCCTGCACGACAGCAGGGCCAATACCGTCTGCCTCTGCACCGGCTCGCTCGGCAGCGATCCAAAGAACGACATTCCCGCCATCATCCGCCATTTCGGACAGATGGACAGGATCGGCGCGATGCACGTTCGCAACGTCAAATACCTCGGCTACCACCATTTCCGGGAAGCGTCCCACCTTTCTTCGGACGGAGACCTGGATATGTACGCCATCATGAAAGCGATTTACGATACCTGCCCTGACACCTACATCCGCCCCGACCACGGCCGCATGATCTGGGACGAGGCCGGACGCCCGGGCTACGGACTTTACGACCGTGCCCTCGGCGCCGCCTATCTGAACGGGCTTTGGGAAGCCATCGACAAAGGAGAAAAAGCCAATGCTTGAATTGAGCGACCGCGGATTGCTCAGGCGCGCGGAATGGGAAGAAAAGGGCTATGACCTTCCGAAGTTCGACCGCGAAGCCATGAAGCGGGAAACGCGCCTTCATCCCCAGTGGATCCACTTCGGAGCGGGAAACATTTTCCGCGCTTTTCAATGCCGCGCCGTGCAGAAGCTTCTTGACGCTGTCATAGAGTATCTTCCTGCTCCTACGGATGT
>CAMOIA010000151.1 GCA_946615785.1 uncultured Clostridia bacterium | reverse complement strand
CTACGGCTTCCAGATGCACCACAGCATCACCCAGCCGAGCCTGAAAAGCATCGAAGACGCCCTGACGGACGTATCCGCCCTTGGGCTCATCCTTCGCGTCTCGGAACTGGACGTGACGATTCCCGCCGGCACGGATGAAAACTTCACCGCGCAGGCCGTGTTTTACGGAGACTTGATGCGCCTGCTCATCCCCTACGCCGGACAGCTTGAGGCCGTGCAGGTCTGGGGCATGACGGACGACCAAAGCTGGCGCGCCTCCGGCTATCCGCTCCTGTTTGACCGGGACGGACAGCCGAAAAAAGCTTTCTTCGCCGTCGTGGAGGCCCTTCCCTGATCCATGCAGTCTTCCGGAAAGGCCCTGTCACTTTCAAACAGCCTGCGGAACCTCCAACGTTCCGCAGGCTGTTTTCCGTATGCAATATGTCGGCGCCGCTTCATGGCGCGGCGAAAAACGCCGCTTTCTGCCCCGTTTACAGAATCCGCTTCAGCGCGTCGCAGGCCGCGTCAAACGCCGCGTCACTGCTCGGATAGCAGTACGCGTCCACCTGCGTCCGCTGTCCGGCCTGTTCAAGATCCTTCAGACCTTCAAACACGCTCAGGTGCGGTTCCACCGTCACGGCGTTTCCGCCCATGGCGCGAAAATCTTTCAGAATGGCCTGCACGTTTCCGATGCCGCAGCCGGAGGGAACCACCCGCCCGTCGGAGAGTGCGTCCTTGATGTGCAGATATTTGATGCGGTGTTTCAGGAGGGCCCAGGCCTTAAGCGTATCCTGCCCGCACTGCACAAAATTGGCCGGGTCGAAGATCCCCTGCATCGAAGGGAAGGCGTTCAGAAGATCATCGCAGCGGTCGGCCATATCCCCATAGATTCCCTTCTCGTTTTCATGGCACATCGCGATCCCGCTGCCTTCAGAGACCTCGAGCATCCGTCCCATCCAGTCCATGACCTTGCCGCGGAATCCCTGCTGTCTTCCCGCCGGCACATAAAATGAAAACATACGCACGTTTTCCGCCCCCAGTACGACCGCGAGCGCAAGCACGTGGCGCAGCTTATCCAGGTGCGCCTCAAACGCGTCCGTTTCGATGGAGATTTTGCCGATGGGCGACCCCATGGACCAGACGGTAAGCCCGGCGTCATCCATTTTGGCGCGCACCTCCCGCGCTTTTTCAAGCGTGATATCGGCGATGTTTTCTCCGTCCACGCCGCGGATCTCAAGCCCGTTCAGCGCGTTTCTGCGCATCGCCCTGATCTGTCCGTCCATCTGTCCGCAGGCCTCGTCCGCAAACGCGAAAATCCGCAAATCGTTCATATTCTTCCTCCTGATATTTACAGCCCTGGGCGGGCATTTTTGTTCACGCAGCTGCGGCATGCTCTCCTGCCGCCAGTCATGACGGATTGTGCAGCCTTCAGTCCGCCTTCTCCTGGAATTTCAGCCCGCTGGACACGTTTTTCATGTGCGCAGTATCGTTGAATAGCTCGATCCGGGGATGCACGTATTCGCCCGTCCGCATAGGAAATTCCAGGATGATGATGGACGTGAACTCGTAAGGCAGCACCGTGCACACATAGGGGAACGGAAGCGCAAGCAGATGCGAGAGCACACAGGCCCCGGAACCGCCGTGGCTGAAAACAGCGATGGTTTTGTCCTTGTCCGTTTCGCAGAAGTACCGCGTTCCCTCATGACGGTATCCCTGAAGCCTTAGCAGGCTGTCAAACCTGGTGCTGATTTCGTCAAGGTACTTCAGCGCGACGTTGTTATGAAAAAATGGATGCTGTTTCCAGTCTTTCCCGTAAAAATCAAAATCATCCTGCGAAATCATCAGGTCGCCCACCGTCCACGGGTGTCCCTCATAGGGGATCCCGGGGCCGCCCCAGGAAATCTCGTGCATATAATCCAGGGTTTGTACGGGAAGGCCAAGCCGCTTTGCCGTGAAAGCGGCCGTTTCCGAAGCCCGTCCCATCGGAGAAGCGTAGATTTCCGCAATGCCCTCCCCCGCCAGCCGTTCGGCGGCAGCTTCAGCCTGCCTTTTCCCAAGCTCCGTCAGACAGTCTTTTTCATAATCAGGCTCGCCGTGCCGGACAAATATCAATCTCATGCTGACCTCCGCGTTTCTGAATGCTTGCAGCATCATTATACCGGGAACGCGCCGCGCGGGCAAGAACAAAAAGCAATCCCCTCCCACCCGCCGGCGTTCTTCTTTGGGGAAAATTTTGCAAATCCGCATCTTACATATTTGCCGCGCGCTTCAGTTGTGCTATGATGGGGAAGGTTTCACGCTGATACAATAATCATTCAGTGGGAAAGCGGAGGAATCGACATGCATCGCGTCTGTCTGATCGGCTGCGGCGGCATCTCCGCCGTTCATGCCGCGGTACTCGGTGAACTGGCAAACACCCAATTGATCGCCTGTGCGGACCTGATCCCCGAAAGGGCCGGACGCTACGGATGCGCCGCCTACACCGACTGGCAGAAAATGCTGGACGAAACGCGCCCGGACGCCGTGCATCTCTGTACGCCCCATTACCTGCATCCCATCATGGCACAGGAAGCGGCGCAGCGCGGCATCGCCGTGTTCACGGAAAAGCCGCCTGCCATCGACGAAGATGGCTGGGAGCAGATCCGGCAAAGCGCCCTGCGGGTACCCGTCGGCATTTGCTTTCAGAACCGATATCACCCCCATATCCAGACCTGCAGACAGTACATCGAAAACGGCGCTTTCGGCAGGCTTCGCGGCATGCGGGCCTTCGTCACCTGGAACCGTTCGGCAGGATATTACGCCGCGGCGGACTGGAAGGGGAAATGGGCGACAGAGGGCGGCGGGGCGCTGATCAACCAGGCCATTCACACCCTGGATCTGCTGGTGCGGTTCCTGGGCACGCCGGATCAGGCCGAGGCCACGATGGGCAACCATCACCTGCGCAACGCCGTCGAGGTAGAGGACACGGCGGAGATTTACCTGCAAAAAGACGGCGTCCCCGCGCTGCTGTACGCCTCCAACGCCTACAGCCAGGACGCGCCGGTCCTGATCGAACTGCATTTCGAGCAGGCGGTCATCCGGCTCGAGGGGGACGTGATGACCATCCTCCAGAACGGCGAAAAGAGGGAAATCTCCAGCAAAACCGACCCTGCGCTCGGCAAATCCTACTGGGGAGCGGGACATAAGGCCTGCATCGCCGATTTTTACCGCTGCATCGAGGAAGGCGCGCCGTATATGAACGATCCTTCCTCCTGCGAAGCGACCATGCAGACCCTTTTGAAGCTCTACGCCAAGTTCAGGCCATAAATGAAAAGCAGGTTTCCCCCAATACAAATCAATCGCGCGGCCAGATCATAGGCCGCGCGATTGATTTGTATGGGATTGCCTGCCGCCGGGTATTCTCAGATCCGCCGGCGCGTATCGGTCATCCTCCGAAGGGCGCTTAATCCGAAATATCCACATCCGGCACGATCATGATTTCGTAATCCGGATACGCTTCCTGAACCTCTTTCTGCAGGATTTCCATCGCGTCCTTCCGCGCGATGTCAAAGCTGAGCACCACGTCGAACCGGATGCGTTTTTCCGCACGCTCGGCATAAAAGCCGTGCATCTGCAACGCCCAGTCGTGCGCGAGCACGAGGGATTCGATTCGGCTTCGGATCGCGGCCACTTCCGCGTCGGTCGTATTGTAGGCGTACACGCCGACGCTGGTCAGGATGACGCCGGTTTCCTTGAAAACCTTCCACTCCAGCCTTCTGGTCAGCTTGTCCACCTCGTCCACCGTCATCGTCTCCGGAAGCTCCAGGTGCACGGAGGCCAGGTTTTTATTCGGGCCGTAATCGACCAGGAACAGATCGTACGCTCCACGAACCTCCGGCTCTTCCGTTAACAGCGCCTTGATTTTGCGGCTGGTCTCTTCATCCGCCCGGTGCCCCAGGATATCGTTGAGCGTTTCGGACATCATTTCGATACCGGCTTTGATGATCATGACCGCGATCAGCGCGCCGACGTACGCCTCAACGGAAATATGCGTCGTCATATACAGAATGGCCGAGGCCAGCACGGACGCGGAAAGAATCGCGTCGAAGGACGCGTCGGAGCCGGAGGCGATCAGCGCCCCGGAATTCACCTTCTCGCCCTGCTTTTTCACATACCGGCCGAGCACGATCTTGACCGCGACGGCGACCGCGATGATGACAAGCGATATGACCGCGTAATCCGGTTCTTCCGGATGAATGATTTTCCGGATCGATTCGATCAGGGCCGTAATGCCCGCGTACAGAACGATGCCGGAGACGATCATCGAACTTAAATACTCGACCCGCCCATGTCCGAGCGGGTGCTTCCTGTCCGGCGCTTTGCCGCCGAGCTTGGCCCCGATGATGGTAATGATGGACGAGAGCGCGTCCGACAGGTTATTGACCGCGTCCAGGGTGACCGCGATGGAATGGGACAGAAAACCGATGACCGCCTTGAACCCCGCCAGCAGGATGTTCGCCGCAATCCCGATCAGGCTGGTCCGGACAATCGTACGCTCTCTTTCCGCAGCTTCGGTTTCAGCACGGCCTTTTTGGCTCATTAAACCCACCTTCTTGTTTTTTGATCCGCTAAATCATACTACGAAATCGCCTTTTGTTCAATCCAAAACAACAAAAAGCCCCGCCTGAGGGCAGGGCACGCAGTGGATAAGCGGCTTCGCCGCAAACATTCATTGCAGCCTCGATACGATCTCGTCCGCCGTGACAGCGGCAAAGCCAGGAATGTGCAGATCCG
>CAMOIA010000150.1 GCA_946615785.1 uncultured Clostridia bacterium | reverse complement strand
GGCGGACGTTCTGACCGGCAAGGCCAATCCCTCCGGACGGCTGGTGGATACTTACGCCTACGACCTGACCAAGGCCCCCAGCTTCCCCAACTTTGGCGATTTTGCCTATACCAACGCCCCGGAATACTTCTATACCAACTACATGGAAGGCATTTACGTGGGCTATCGTTACTATGAAACCCGGGGCTTCACTGACGGTGAGGAATGGTATCAGGGAGAGGTACAGTTTCCCTTTGGCTACGGCCTGAGCTACACTTCCTTTGAGCAGAAGCTGACTGCCTTTGAAAACAAAGACGGAGTCATCAGCGCCACGGTGGAGGTGAAAAACACCGGCTCCACAGCGGGCAAGGATGTGGTGCAGCTTTACTATACCGCGCCGTATACTCCCGGCGGCATCGAAAAATCCCACGTGGTGCTGGCAGCGTTTGGCAAAACCAAGGTGATCGAGCCCGGCGCGACAGACACGGTGAAGCTCTCCTTCCGGGTGGAGGATATGGCTTCCTACGATTGCGTCAACAGTGGCGCGTATGTGCTGGAGGCGGGCAAGTACGAAATCAAGCTGATGAAGAACGCCCACGAAGTGATTGCCGCACAGACCGTGGAGATTCCCTCCACCATCGTTTACGGCGAAGGCAACAAGCGCGGCACCGATCTCGTCGCCGCAAGCAACCGCTTTGACGATGCCAATGTTCGCTTTGCTGACGGGCATTCCTATCTGTCCCGCAGCGATTGGGAAGGCACCTGGCCCCGGGCGGAATATGCCCTGAACACCTTGTCCGACAGCGATATCGCCTATTTGAAGGGAGCCGTCAGCGCGGGGTATCAGGCGGCCAACGACCCCAACCTGTCCCGGTACGACGCTCAGCCAATTGCCACTGAAAAGGCCCTGACCGCCGCGGATATTGAAGCCATCCGCGCCGAGCTGAAAAAGGCGCTGGCGGGCAACGACGAAGCGCTCGGAGAATTGACCGCGGTGGAAAACGGCGCGGTGGAGGCGTCCGCCATGACGGCGCTCCAGAATGCCTATCATAAGCTGCTGGATGGCAAGCTGGTGTTTGACCTGATGACCTATTTCGATTATGAATCGCTGGCCTGGGACGCGCTGCTGGATCAGCTGTCCCTAACGGAAATCTCCGATCTCGTTTCCATGGGCGGCTATCGCACCGCGCCGGTGGAGAGCATTGAAAAGTCCGTCACCATGGATATCGACGGCCCGGCGGGTATGCAGCCCTTCCTGGGCTTCGGCATTGATATTCAGCCTGGCGTGGGCTACGCCACCGAAGTGACCCTCGCTTCCACCTGGAATACGGAATTGGCGGAGGAAATGGGCGTGTGCGTGGGCGAATTTGCTAATACGCAGAATGTGTCCGGCTGGTATGCCCCCGCGATGAACGGCCATCGTTCCCCCTTCGCAGGCAGAAACTTTGAGTATTATTCCGAAGATCCTCTTCTGGCGGGCAAATTTGCCGCCGCGGCTACCCAGGGTGCCCGCAGTCAGGGTATCTGGGTGTATCTGAAGCACTTCGCCCTCAACGACCAGGAACTGCACCGCGATCAGAACGGCATTCTGACCTTCTCCAACGAGCAGGCCATCCGCGAAGTGTACTGCAAGCCCTTTGAAATTGCCGTCAAGGAAGGGGAAGCTACGGGCGTCATGTCTGCCTTCAACCGGATCGGCCTGGTTTGGGCGGGCGGCAGCCGCGCGCTGTGCACGGATGTGCTGCGCGGTGAATGGGGCTTCCGCGGCGCTGTGGTCACCGACTTCTACATGAACTGGGGCAGCACCTATATGAACGCGGTGGAAGGCGTGCTGGCAGGCAATGATCTGTATCTGAACCCCTTCCAGGGCGAAGCCGTATCGGTTCAGGCGCTGCAGGGCTCCCCTCAGCTGGCCCGGGCGGCCCGCGAATCGGCCAGGAACATCCTGTACATGACCTCCCGCGGCGAAATCGTCTCCTTCCATGTGGTGTCCTCCTGGCGGCCGCTGTGGACCATTGGCAACGTGGTTCTGGGCGCGCTGCTGGCCGCGTCGGCGGTATGGCTGGGGCTGAGTCTGGCCAAGAATCGGAAAAAGCAGTAAAAGCAAACCGGAGCGGGATGGAGAAATCTATCCCGCTCCTTGCAAATTGTGACAAATTGATGTAAACTGTTGTCATTCCGAAAAGCGGGGGGCGAAACGGAATGCTTCGGGTGGCAATCGTTGAAGATGAGGACGCTCAGGCCAAACGGATGGAAACGGGGCTTCGGCAGTTCTTTGGAAAAACTGACACTGCTTATTCCGCCGTGCGCTATGCCCACGGCATGGACTTTATTCAAGCCTATAAAAAGCCCTTTGATATCGTGCTGATGGATATTGAAATGCCCGTGATGAACGGCCTGGAAACGGCGCGGGAGCTGCGCAGGATCGATTCTTCGGCTGTATTGATCTTTACCACGCGCATGGGACAGTACGCCATCCATGGCTACGAAGTGAACGCCATTGGCTATATGCTCAAGCCCATCACCGATTACGCGCTGAATATCAATCTGTCCCGGGCGATGAAGCAAATCGCGTCCCGTCAAACGGCCACCGTCGTATTGCAGACCAAAACAGGCGTGGCTGCCTTTCCCGCCAGCGAATTGATCTATGTAGAGGTCAGCGGTCACAGGCTGATGTACCACGCCAAGGAACAGGTGTATGAAGTGTACGGCAAGCTGAGCGATGAAGAAGAACGCTTGCGGGACACGTATTTTGTCCGGTGCAGCAATCCCTATCTGGTCAATCTGGCCGCCGTCCGGGCGGTAAACGGAAACACGGCGCTGCTTGTTTCCGGAGAGCAGCTTCCCATTTCCCGCAGCATGAAGAAAGGCTTTTTGGAGCGGTATCTGGATTATTTGGGGCGGTAACGTATGAATACATGGATCATTTCCCTTCGGAATTTTCTGAACAGGGATTTTTTTCTGCTGATACTGTTGGGCGGCGTTTTGTTTTCCATCCATGCTCAAAAAAGGCCGCGCTTTGCGCTTCGGCTTGCTGCCGGGCTGGCATTGGCGTTTTTGCTGGAAGGGCTTGGGAGCCTGGCGCTGTATCGCGTGTCTTCCGCGGCGGCAGGGTTCGCGCTGCTGGAAATGCTTCGCGCCGTGCTTCAATTTTGCCTGGCCGCCGGGCTGCTGTTCGCGCTGTATGTCTATACGCCGATGAATGCGATGTATGTGGCGGTGCTCGGGTATACCATCGAGCATCTGGTGGTGCTGGTCAGCTACTGCGTGGGCTGCTATGCCTGCCCGGATCGCCCGGCGGGCCAGGCGGGGCTGTTTCTGGCTTTCCTGGCGGCGGCGTATACCGCCGAATGCCTGATGGTGTTACGCAACCGGGAAGGCTTTGCCAACATCAACAATCGCAGCGTGATCGTGCAGTCCGCGCTGTTCCTGTTCGCTTCCGTGGTGCTGAGCGTGCTGAGCTATAATTATATCGTCACCAATCCTGCGCTGCGGGGAACTCCGTCCGTTTTCGTCGTCAGCGCCTTCGGCGTGCTGATGTGCCTGAATATCATCATTGGGCTGCTGGACAGCTTTCACATCAAGCGCATGGAAACCGAGCTGCTCAAAACCCGGGAGCTGTGGCGCGAGGACGTTCGCCGATACGAGCTGTCCAAGGAAACGGTGGAGGTGCTGAATTACCGCTATCATGACCTGAAAAAACGCATGGCGCTGTTGATGGACGATACCAAAGCGGGCGAACAGATTCGCCGTGCTCTGGACGATTATGACGACCGGTTCCGCACCGGCAACGAGGCCATGGACGTGGTGCTGACGGAAAAAAGCATCCTCTGCCGCCAGAACGCCATTTCGCTGGCCGTGATCGCCGATGGGCGCTGCTTCGCGGGCTTGGGGGCGGTGGATCTTTATTCTATCCTAGGCAATCTGATCGAAAACGCTATGGAATACCTGAAAACGGTGCCCGAACCGGATAAGCGCGTCATTGATCTGTTTATCCGCCGGGAGGGCGATATGGATGTGATCCACGTGGAAAACTATCTGGCCGACGTTCCGAAGCAATCGGACGATCTGCCTGTAACCACCAAGCCCGACGCGGCTGACCACGGCTATGGCCTGAAAAGCGTTCGCTATACCGTCAAAAAATATAGCGGCATTTTCCGCATTGCCACTGATCATCATCTGTTTTCCGCTACCGTTGCCATTCCACTGCTGGAAAAAGAATAGGGGCATGCTTCCGCCACGATCGGTCAAGAATGACTTGTTTTGAAGTAATTGACCATAAAGAAAGGCTGGAACGATCAGAAGGAAATTAAAAATATCATGTTCTTTCTTCAAGGGCATGATGTGCCCACTGCACACGCAACAAAGATATATAAGCAGTACGGCGCAAAATCCATAGAAACCGTAACAGAGAATGGCGGCTACGGGGATGGCACCAAGGCTGGCCTCCACACCGCCGGAGGCTCCATGTCAACCCTTGCAATCGCAGAAAGCTCCCTTCCCTTTTGAAATGATTCTACTTTCTTTTGAATTATCATTCACCTTTTTGTGCTTTTATAATCTGCTTCATTGACCGTCTCCTCATGAAACTGGGTTTATTTTTCGCGTGATTTGTTGAACATTGCTGCTGACGCCAGTTTGCCGTCTGCATGTAGCGCGGCAAGATATACAGCGCTTTCTTCTTCCAGACTGAGGATCGTCAGTTCTTCTCCCTCCCTGCATTGGGAGAAGAAGGAGATTTCAATTTCCGTTGGATCAAACGCTTTCCAGAAGGCA
>CAMOIA010000149.1 GCA_946615785.1 uncultured Clostridia bacterium | reverse complement strand
AGAGCATGCGCTACGGGCAGAGCGACGAAATCATCGACGTGTGCACCCTGACCGACGACTTCTCCGGTCACGGCGGCGGAGACGCCCGCCTGGTCCGGGAGTTTGTGGATCTGGTCCGGGGCGACATCGGCGTCAGCGGCACGTTGACCTCCATCGAACGGTCCGTGGAAAGCCACCTGGTGGCCCTTGCGGCGGAGGAATCCCGGCTGCGCCACGGTCAGGTCGTGGAGCTGCAGGCATAAGCACGGAGGAAACAGGTATGAACGCCATTCTCAGCCGTTTCGCGCTGTGCGGCACCCCCATCAGCTGCGCCCGGTACGGAAACGGCCATATCAACGAAACCTATCTGGTGGTGACGAACCGCCCCCATCTGTACATCCTGCAGAAGCTCAACGGCTATGTGTTCCCAAATCTTCAGGGCGTGATGGACAATATCGCAGCGGTGACCGCCCACATCCGGAAAAAAACCGACGGGGACTGCCTCACCCTCGTGCCCACCACCGACGGAAAACCGTACCTAATCGCCGAAAACGGAGATTACTGGCGGCTGTACGAATTCGTCCTGAACAGCGTATGCCTTGAAAAAGCGGAAAGCATCGGGGACTTCCGCCAGAGCGCCGCGGCCTTCGGAGAATTCCAGAACCAGCTCTCTGATTTTCCGGTGCAGTCGCTCGTGGAGATCATTCCGCAGTTCCACGATACGCCCCATCGCTATTTGCAGCTGCATGAAGCGATCGAAAACGACAGGGCCGGCAGAGCGAACGGCGTAAAGGCCGAAATTCAGGCGTATCTTTCCCGCGAAAAGGAAGCTGCCGGGCTAATGACGCTGCAAAACAGCGGTGAGCTGCCCCTCAGGGTGACCCACAACGATACCAAGCTCAACAACGTCCTTTTGCGGGAAAGCGACCACCGTCCCCTGTGCGTCATTGACCTGGATACGGTGATGCCTGGCCTTGTCGCCAATGACTTTGGCGATTCCATCCGCTTCGGCGCCTCCACCGCCGCGGAAGACGAGAAGGACCTGGATCGGGTTTCCCTGTCCCTGCCGTTATACGAAGCCTATGCGGACGCGTTCCTGAGCGCCTGCGGGGACAGGCTGACCGCCGCGGAAAGAAAAACCCTGCCCCTTGGCGCCAGGCTGATGACGCTCGAATGCGGCGTCCGTTTCCTGGCGGATTACCTGAACGGGGACGTATATTTTCACACTGCGTATCCCGAGCACAACCTGGTGCGGTGCCGAACGCAGCTGAAGCTTGCGGAAGAGATGGAAAGAAACTGGCAGCGCATGGAAGCGCCCTGCCGCTGAACAGCGCATCCGAACCCACCGCCTTTCGCCTCAGACGCCGCAGCCTGAAAAAAACAGATCCTCTGCGCCAGCCTGCCAGAGGATCTGTTTTTGTGTACGCCTTTATCCGGATTTCATTCAGCGGTTCATTTGGAAACGAGGAAGCCGAGCAGGATCCACTGCTGCTTTTCCCCGGGCTGCACCCGAAGCTCAACGTGCCGCGTTTTGACCGTGTCGTCGGCAAGGATCTCCTGCGCGGTGATCGCGCGCCCCCAGCCGTTCGGGAAATCGCCGTCCAAGGTGGCGACGGCTTTGCCGTCCACAAGCACTTCGCATTTTCCGCTGAGATTGTCGATGGTGCGAAGGTACAAAATGCCGAGGGTCCTGCATTCGATCTCCGCGGTGAAGGGCGCGTCGCCGGCAAGGTGGGTCCATCCGTCGCGATAGAATTCGTTATCCGATCCCGCCCGGAAGCTGCCGGCGTCAAAGGCGAAGCCGTCCTTCCCGGAAAGGAGATCCGGGTGCTGATACTTGTCCTGCGCCTGCGGGAGCGGCATTTCCTGCACGCCCGTCGGTGCCGTCTTTTGCACAAGGTCCAGATACCTTGCAAGCAGGGCGCCGGTCACCGCGTGCCCAAGGGCGGAGGGGTGCACCACGTCGCCTGAGAGCGCCTTGGCGGGAAGGATATCGCCTTGAATCAGGCGCGCAAACACCGTGTGCAGCGGCACCATGGGCAGGCGATACTTTTCCCCGATGCGCCTGTGCACAGGTTCTGCCGTCGCGCCGCTTGTCTGCGCCATGAAGAGCAGCATCACCGCCGGACGGCTCTGCGCCTCCAGCGCGCGGCGCACCAGGCTTTCATAGCTCACAGGCGTCATGGGCAGCCTGCCGTCGTCATTGACGCTGAACTCGATCAGAATCAGATCTGGATCGTATTTCAGCACGTCTTTCTGTATCCGGTGCACGCCGAGATAGGAATCCGTGCCGCCGATGCCGGCGTTTACGAAGGTGAACTTCGCCTGCGGAAAACGCTCGCGCCACCAGGATTCGAAATACGCCGAATAGCTTTCCCGTTTCGGGTAGGCCGCATCCTGTGTGCCCACGGAAACCGTACCCATGGTAATCGATCCGCCGATGAGGGCGATTGTGATTGCCTCCCCCGCTTCGGCGCGGCGCATGACCGCCGCAAGGGCGGAAGCGTTCTCAGGAGAAGGGAGCAATTCCGCGTCTGTGATGACGCGCCGCACCGCCGCCTCCGCCTCCGTCTCCGCGCGGCCCCTGACCGCGGAACAGATAAGGATCAGGCTCAAAAGCAAAAACAGTCCCCGCATATTGCCTCCCCTTCCTTTCCGTTATTTCAGTCTGCGAATGTCGGCAAGGTTCTCCTTGTCGCCAAGGATCACCAGCACGTCGCCGGGCAGGAAGCCTTCTTCCCCGGACGGGGTGATGATGGTCTTTCCGCCGCGCCTGACAGCGATGACCTCCGCTTTGTAGCGGTTGCGGATGCGAAGATCCGCGAGGCTCTTTCCGATCCAGGAAGACGGCACCGTGACCTCCTCCAGGGAATCGCTGTCCGAAAGGGCGATGTAGTCCTTCAGGGAAGGGCTGATGAGGTTCGTAGCGAGCTTATCCGCCATTTCCTTTTCCGGGATCACCACCTGATCCGCGCCGAGTTTCAAAAGCACGTCCCTGTAGGTTTCGTCGTAGGCCTTGCAGATGATTTTCTTCACGCCAAGCGCCTTCAGGTTCATCAGTCCCAGCACCGACGCCGCCAGATCGCCGCCGACGCAGAGCACGGCGCAGTCGCATTCAGCCACGCCGATTTCGCCCAGGGCGTCCTTATCGCGGATGTTGCAGGTGACGGCGCGGGTGACCTCATCGGCCACGAATTCGACGGGTTTGCGCTCGCGGTCCACAGCCAGCACTTCCGCGCCGCCCCTTGCAAGCGCCAGGGCAAGCTCGGCGCCGAAACGGCCGAGTCCAAGGATGGCAAACGATTTCATAGGGTTCATCCCTCCCAAATCAACCGATCAGAAGATGGGCGTCCGCGTACCGGACGCGCACCTCTGCCTGGGATTCGCGCAGGAACCCGAGGCTGAGCGTCAGAACCCCCACGCGGCCAAAGTACATATACAGAATAATCAAAAGCTTGGAAAGCGGATGAAGGCGCGGCGTCAGGCCGCAGCTCAGGCCCACGGTGGCAATGGCGGAAACGGTTTCATACAGCGCCTCCACAAAACCCGCGCCGGAATCAAAGCACACAAAAACCGCCCCGGCAAAGCTCAGCAGGATCATCACGCCAAAGATCGTCAGCGCGTTCAAAACCCCGGAAAAAGGAATGGTGCGGTGGAAAACCACAACCGTGCTGCGGCCGCGCAGACGCGACCACAGGAAGAGCAAAAGCACCACCAGCGTGACCGTCTTCATGCCGCCGGCCGTGGAGCCGGAGGATCCGCCCACAAACATGAGAAACAGCGAAAGCCCCTTCCCGGCATCCGTAAGCGCGCCCTGATCCAGCGCGGCAAAACCCGCCGTGCGCAGGGTGACCGACTGGAAAAAAGCGGCGAGCCATTTTTCCCCTGTCCCCATGGGGCCGAGCGTCGCGGGATTTTTTCCCTCAAAGCAGACAAAGAGGATCGATCCGAGCAAAAGGAGCAGCCCCGTTGTGATGAGCACCAGGCGCGTGTAAACGCTGAGCTTCTTCCAGCGGCGCACGCGGAAAAGCTCTTCCCACACCAGAAACCCAAGGGAGCCTGAAACGATGAGGAACGAAAGGATCAAAAGCACCGCGGCATCCCGCCTGAACGGAGACAGGCTGCCGCCCGGCTGCAAAAAGCCGAACAGGTCAAACCCCGCGTTGCAGTAAGCGCTGACCGCGTGAAAAACGCCCAGCCTGAGCGCCTTCCGGAACCCGAAGGACGGAAGGAAGCGCACCGTCAGGGCCAGCGCGCCGGCACTTTCAATGGCAAGGCTGAGGCCGATCACCCATTTCTGCAGCCCGATGACGCGGCGGCTGTCCGTGGCCCCGATGGACTGCGCCATCAGCATCTGGTCCCGCATGCCAAAGCGCCCGCGCAGCAGCAGCACAAGGCCGCTTGCGATGCTCATGAACCCAAGGCCGCCCACCTCGATCAGGCAAAGAAGCACCGTCTGGCCGAAGCCGCTCCATTGCGTAAAGGTGTCCCGCACGGTCAATCCGGTCACGCAGACCGCGCTCGTAGCCGTAAAAAGCCCCGTCAAAAAGGACGCAGGTGCGTCCTTTGAAGCAGCGGGCAGACACAAAAGCGCGCAGCCCAGGAGGATCATGCCGAGAAACCCGAGTGCGATCAATCGGTCGATCCCCATTTTACGGCGCGTTTTTTTCATACAGTGCCTCCGTGAAGGATTCGCGCTTCTGCGAATCCCTTTCCCTGTGTTTCAGGGAAATGTGATGGTTTGCGCAGGCAAAAAGAAAGGCCTTTACATTTCCGATGAAAATGCAAAAGC
>CAMOIA010000148.1 GCA_946615785.1 uncultured Clostridia bacterium | reverse complement strand
CCGATGCGCTGCCGGTGGATGCGGACGGCGAGGAAATCGAATACAGCTGGACGGAAGAGGCGGTTGAAAACTACACGAGCGAGGTCAGTGTCGAGGGCACCGTCACGACCTTTGTGAACACGCACGAAATCGCGACGGCGAGCCGTTCCGTGACCAAGGTCTGGGACGACGATAATAACCGCGACGGCCTGAGGCCGACCGAGCTTACGGTATCGCTGAACGCCGGCGCCGGCTTCCTGCAGAACGTCACCCTGCGCGCGGCCACCGGCTGGACGGCGACGGTGGACGATCTGCCGGTCAACGAAGGCGGACAGCCGATCGTGTACTCCTGGACGGAGTATCAGGTACCTGGGTACGAACTGACCAATACCGAAGTCAGAACCACGCCTGCGGGCGTCGTCGCGACCACGCTGACCAATACGCACGCGCCTGAAACGATCGATCTGACCGTTGTGAAGCGGTGGGTGGATACCGACGCGAACGCGCGGCCCGGCTCCATCAACATGGTGCTGACGGGCGGCGGCGAAACGAGGGTCGTGAACGTGAACGCCGCCAACGACTGGACCGGCGTGGCGGAGGGCCTTCTGCGGAACGCGAACGGACAGGCGATCGAATACACCTGGACGGAGCCGAACGTCCCGGGCTACACGCAGACGGATGTTTCGACCGTCGGCACGACCACCACGTTTACCAACACGCTTAACGAGGTGGAGGACCTCACCGAATACACGCTGACCATCACCTACCGCTTTGCGGACGGCAGGACTGCCGCGCCGACCTACGAGGGCGTTTACCACTACGGCGACGCGTACAATGTGGCAAGCCCGGCGATTGCCGGATACAGGCCGACGCTCGTGCGCGTAAACGGCACCATGCCCAGGCGGAACGTCGAATACGCGGTGATCTACATCGCCAACGACGAATCGATCATCGAAGATTTCGAAACGCCTCTGGGCCTTGGAAACGGTCAGGTGTTCCTGAACATCGACGACTGTATTGACTGATCCTTATTTCAGCGCGTCTGCCCCAAAACGGCAGGCGCGCTGATTGGAAAGATGGGAGAACATGATGAAAAAAATATGCGCCTTGCTGCTCTGCTTTCTTCTGCTGCCTCTTTTCCCCGCCCTGGGGGAGGGGACGCAGGCGGAGGACGCGGCGGCGGAAACCGAAGCGCCGGCAAAAGAGAGCCTGGTGGTCGGCAATCCGACGCCGATGCGCGGGCAGTTCTTCACCGAGCTCTGGGGCAATTCCACCTCGGACGCGGATGTGCGCGACCTGCTGCACGCCTATAACCTGATCCACTGGGATACGGAACTTGGCATGTTCACGGTGGATCCGTCCGTGGTGAGCGGCATGGTGGTGACGGCGGACGCCCAGGGTAACCACACCTATGTGATGGTTTTGTACAACGACATGTTCTATTCGGACGGAAGCCCGATCACGGCCTGGGATTATGCCTTTTCCTATCTGCTCACCATCGCGCCGGAAATTGCCGAGATCGGCGGTTCGCCCATGCGCAGGGAACAGATCGCGGGGTATCAGGCGTACATTGAAAACGGCGAACCGCTTTCGGGCGTGCGCGTGCTGAGCGACGACACCCTGAGCGTGACGCTGGACCATAATTATCTGCCGTTCTTTTATGAGATGGGCCTGCTCAGCTGCAACCCCTATCCCATTTCCGTGATCGCGCCGGGGGTCGAGGTGCGGGACGACGGAATGGGCGTGTATCTTCACAATATCGACGATACCGTTGAAGAGCCGCTGTTTACGCCGGAATTGCTCGCCCAGACCATTCTGGACCCGGAGACGGGGTATCAATCGCATCCGTCGGTCGTCAGCGGTCCGTATACCATTCTTTCCTGGGACGGGACGACGGCAGAATTTGAACTGAATCCCATTTACAAGGGCAACAGCCGGGGCGAAAGGCCCAGCATCCGCCGCCTGACCTATACGCTTGCGGACATTGACACCATGATCGGCGACCTGGCGGAAGGCCGTTTTGACCTGCTCAACAAGGTGATGCGCGCAGATACCATCCTGGACGGCATGAACCGCATGGGGGAGGCAGGGCTCGCCTTCAGCAATTATCCGCGGCTGGGGCTGAGCTACATCAGCTTTTCCTGCGAGCGGCCCGCTCTTTCCTCCGTCAAGGTGCGGCAGGCCATTGCTTCCTGCTTTGACCGCGACGCGGCGGTGGCTGATTATACCAGCGCCTTCGGGATGCGCGTGGACGGGTACTTTGGCATCGGACAATGGATGTACGGGCTGATCACGGGCACGATCCCGCCGCCCGTCGCAGTGCCGGAGGATGCAAACGACGCAGCGGCGATGGCGAAATACGACGCGGATCTTGCGGCATACGGAGAATTGAACCTGGACGGCCTTGATCCGTACGGGCTGGATATTGAAAAAGCGGAAGCGCTCCTGGAAGAGGACGGCTGGCGCCTGAACGCGGAGGGCCTTCGGGAGAAGGACGGCACGGTGCTGGACCTGCGCCTGATCTATCCGGAGGGCAACAGCATTGAAGGCACGTTTGCGGAATGCTTTCAGGCGAACCTTGAAAAAGTCGGCATCCGCCTGACCATGGAAGCCGTGCCGATGGCGGAGCTTCTGAGCCGGTGGTACCAGCAGGAGGCGCGGGAGGACGATCTGATTTATCTGGCGTCCAATTTCAACATCGTTTTCGACCCTTCCGTCAATTTCGCGCCGGACGGCAGCTGGACGTATACGAACCTGTATGACGAGGCACTGTATAACGCCGCCGTGGACATGCGCACCACGGAACCCGGGGACGTGCTGACCTATATGCGGCACTGGGTGGAATTTCAGGAGCGCTTCAATACGGTGCTGCCCATGATCCCGGTGTACAGCAATGTGTATTTTGACTTTTACCGGGAAGATCTTCAGAATTACAACATTGCGGAAAACGTGACCTGGGGCCAGGCGATCGTGGGCGCGTATTTCGGCCAGGCCGAGGAAGAAGCGCCGGAAGAAACCGATATGGATACAGGGGACGGAGAAGTCGTCTTTTTTGAATGACGAAGGGGCCAGGCACGGCGGGAGCTGTGACTGGCCTTTTTGCTTTTTTGGGAAGCGGCGAAAGGCGCTTCGCCACGCTTTTTTGGTGCGGCGGGAGCGTTTTCATGCTATAATCAGGTGAAAGAAGGGCTGTGCTCTGTCAGGACGGAGTCCGCTGAATCCGGAGGGACGGATTCCTGAGGGACGGAAAGCCCTGCGCAGACCCACCCGGCGATGGGGAGGGTCTGCGCTTACGGGAAGCAGGGAGGAACGCGGATGGAAACGAAAAATGATACCGTGCGTCTGCAGCTCTTTGGGGATTTTCTGATTCACGCGGACGAGGTGTACGACGCCCTGCCGGCAAAGAGCCGAAAGGGCGTGAGCCTGATCACCTGCCTCATCCTGTTAAACGGCAGGCGCATCGCCGCGCGGCGGCTGATCCGCGAACTGTGGGGGAATACCGTTTCCGTGAACCCGGAAAGCGCGCTCAAGACCCTTGTCAGCCGCACGCGGGGACTGCTTCGGGCGATCGACGAACGGCTCGGCGCGTGCATTGTAAGCGACGCGGGCGGATACCGCTGGCAGGCAGGGGAGGGAATCACGGCGGACGTGACGGATTTTCTTTCCTCCGTGCGCCTTGCAAAATCCGCGCTGACGAACGAAGAGAAGGAAGCGCACCTGAAGGAGGCCATTTCCCTGTATCACGGCGATCTGTTCCAGACCGGGGACATGGTCGACGGGGTTTTGTATGTGAACCAGTTTCACCACGCCTATCTGGAAGCGGTGCACAGCTATGTGGATCTTTTGAAAAAACGGGAGGCGTATAACGAGATCGTGAGCGTCTGCCGGGCGGCGAACCGAGTGGACGACCTGGACGATCAGGTGCACCTTGAAATGATGCGGGCGCTTGTGAACCTGAACCAGCGCGACAAAGCCATGGAAGAATACCGGATCGTGGCCAGGCGCACCAAAAAGGCGCTTGGGGAAGCGCCTGGCGAGGATCTGCAGGCCTATTACAGGCAGCTGACCCGGGCGGGCGAAACGGTGAAATTCAATATGGACGTTATCCGCAACGAATTGCAGGCGGAGGATCTGGACCGCACTGGGCCCTTTGTGTGCGATTACCGGGCCTTCAAGGAAATCTACAACATTCAGATGCGGAACCTCGAACGCCTGAGTTCGACCATGTTCCTTGCGGTGATCATGCTGGGCGATCCCGAAAAGCAGTTAAACGCCGTGCGGCAGGAAAGCGGGATGGCAGCGCTGATGGAGATTCTGAAAACCAATCTGCGCCGCGGCGATATTGTGACCCGCTTTTCCGCAAACACCGTGGCCATGCTGCTGCCGACGGTCAATTACGCGACCGGCAACATGGTTATGGAGCGCGTGGAATCGCTGTTTTTTGAACAGTATCCAAGCACCGACATTGCGTTCCATTACCGTCTGAGCCCGATGAGCAGCCAGACGATCTGACCGCCCGAAGGAGGTTTTGGATTGACGTTTTATGACGACGGCATTGCGCTTGACGCCGTGCTGGAAAGAGCGGGCGAAGAAAAGGGGCCGCTTATGATCGTGCTTCACGGTTTCACCAGCAGCAAGGACAAACCGCATACCCTGCTTGCCTGCGAGGCGATGCGGGAAGCGGGCTTTTCCACGCTGCGCGTGGACCTGTACGGGCACGGCAGGAGCGGCGGGGGATTCAGAAAACACACGCTCTATAAAAGGATCTCCAATGTCATGACTGTGATCCGCGAGGTCAGAAAATTCGATTTCGTGA
>CAMOIA010000147.1 GCA_946615785.1 uncultured Clostridia bacterium | reverse complement strand
CCATTTCCATCTGTTCGAATTCGCGGATGCGGAAAATGAAATTGCCGGGCGTGATTTCATTCCGGAAGGATTTGCCGATCTGGCAGACGCCCATGGGCAGCTTCTTCCTGGTCGTACGCACGATGTTTTTGAAATTGACAAAAATACCCTGGGCTGTTTCAGGACGAAGATAGATTTCGCTGGAGGAATCCTCTGTGACGCCCTGATGGGTTTTAAACATCAGGTTGAACTTGCGGATGCCGGTGAAATCCTTTTTTCCGCATTCAGGGCAGACGATGTCGTGCTCAGCAATGAAGGTTTCATACTGTTCGTTCGTCCAGCCGTCAGCCTGGATGTCCTGGCCTGCTTTTTTGCCGTAATCTTCGATCAGCTTGTCCGCACGGAAACGCGCATGGCAGGCACGGCAGTCCATCAGAGGATCGTTGAAGGTGCCGACATGGCCTGAGGCCACCCAAACCTGCGGGTTCATCAAAATGGCGCTGTCAAGTCCGACGTTGTATTTGTTTTCCTGTACGAACTTTTTCCACCAGGCCCGTTTCACATTGTTCTTAAATTCCACGCCAAGGGGGCCGTAGTCCCAGGCGTTGGCAAGTCCGCCGTAAATCTCGCTGCCCGCGTAAACGAAGCCGCGGACCTTGCAAAGTGCAACCAGTTTGTCCATCGTGAGTTCCGACATAAAACTTTAATCCCTCCAGATAGATCAGTATTGCACAATGATAGTCTCTGATCCTGCTTTTGTCAAGAAATCGTGCCGGAAAAAAGGACAAGTGCTGAAAAGCGTTTGCGCAAGGATGTGCTTGAAATCTTTAGCCGGGGCACGTATACTGTTGGTTATCAGAACACCTGCCAAGAGGCGAACAGGAGGAGATAAGAATGCTGATTTATGTCAACGCGGCTGCCGGGCGTGACGGCTGCGGAACGAAGGAAAGACCTTTTAAGCACATTAACGATGCGGCACAGGCGGCAAAGCCCGGCGACGAGGTGCTGGTAGCGCCCGGTATATACCGCGAATACGTCGATCCCAGAAACGCCGGCCTGGAGGACAGGCGCATTACATACCGTTCTGTTCAGCCGCTCGGGGCTGTGATTACGGGCGCGGAGCGCGTACAGGGCTGGGAACACATTCGGGGGAACCTCTGGCGCGTTCGGATCGCCAATTCTCTTTTCGGTTCCTACAATCCGTATACGACCTATGTCTATGGCGACTGGTACTTTGCGGGCCGGACGAAACACACAGGCTGTGTGTATCTGAATGACAAAATGCTTTACGAGGCTTCTTCCGTCGAAGCGTGCGAAGCTGGGGAAGTGTATCCCTGTTCGTGGGAGCCGGAAGCGTCCAAGCTGAAATGGTTCAGCGAACAGGATGGCGCCGATACCGTGATTTACGGCAATTTCGGCGGCCTTGACCCGAATGCTGAAAACGTGGAAATCAACGTGCGGCGGGAATGCTTTTTCCCGAGCCAAACCGGCAGAAACTATATCACCGTTTCCGGATTTGTCATTTGCAAGGCGGCTACGACCTGGGCGCCGCCCGCGGCGTTTCAGGACGGCATGATCGGCCCGCACTGGTCAAAGGGCTGGATCATTGAAGACTGTGAGATCTACGGCAGTAAATGTGCTGGCATCAGTGTCGGCAAATATCTTGATCCCGAAAATAATCATTATTTTACCTTCAAGCATGTGAAAAGCCCCACCCAGATGGAACGCGACGCCGTATGCCGCGGGCAGTACCATGGCTGGAGCCGCGAGAAGATCGGCGGCCATATCATCCGCAGAAACAACATCCATCACTGTGAACAGGGCGGAATCATCGGCAGGATGGGCGGCGTGTTCAGCCTGATTGAAGACAACCATATTCATCATATCAACAACATGATGGAGCTTGGCGGGGCGGAAATCGGCGGCATCAAGATGCACGCGGCCATTGACGTGACCATGCGCAGAAACCATATTCATCACTGCACGATGGGCATCTGGTGTGATTGGGAAGCACAGGGAACGCGCATCACCCAGAACCTGCTCCACGACAATCAGCGCCCGGAATACGCCGAGATACTCAATGGCGGCATGATGAGTCAGGACATTTTTGTTGAGGTTTCTCACGGCCCCACGCTGATTGACAACAACATTTTGCTTTCCGAAGTATCGCTGCGCATGGCGACCCAGGGGGTTGCGATGGTGCACAACCTGATCTGCGGCGCGTTTACAAGCGTCGGCGGCGGAACGGGGGACCGGTATACGCCCTACCACATTCCACATGAGACGGCGGTGATGGGCTTTATGACGTTCCTGCATGGCGACGACCGCTTTATCAACAATATTTTTGTGCAGAAATGGCCCCGGGCGGACGCTACGGTGCGTTCGGACAGCGATTCAAGCAAGAGCTTTTCGGAAAACCGGGAAGTTGGCACCCACGTGATGGACGAGTATCCGACGTACGAAGACTGGATCGCGATGTTTGATATGGATAACGATACGCCGAATATGGTGGGGCTTGGAAAAGCGCATGCTTCGAAACTGCCGGTATGGAGCGAAGGCAATGCCTATTTCAGCGGCGCGGGTGCGTGGAAGCACGAAAAAGCGTCCCTGAAATGCGATGCAGAAGTCAGGGTTGACCTTGTATGCGAGGACGGGAAGCCCAGGCTGAAAACGAACCTTTACGAATATCTGAAGGATTTCAAATGCGGCCTCGTCACGACGGAAACGCTTGGAAAAGCTTTCGAGCCGGAACAGCGCTTTGAAAACAATGACGGCAGCGGGATCGTTTTTCATTCCGATTATTTCGGCGATCACAGAGGACTTGCCATTCTTCCGGGCCCCTTTGCGTCGGATCCCGGCGACAAGGAACTGTGGAACGGTTAAAGAAAGGCCTTGCAAGCATCCGAAGGCAGTGTCTGGCCGAGAACAGCGGATGCCGGACAATAAAATAAATGCTTGCCATTCACTTCTTTATCTGTTAAAATTGAGAAGATTGGTTTGTTTTTGCTCCAAATCATTCATCAGATAACCATTTCAGAAAATTTTTATGTTTAGGGGGACAGAATCATGGCAGATTATCAGACCTCAATGATCCGGAATATCGCGTTGGTTGGTCATGGCAGCGAGGGTAAAACCACATTGGCCGAGGCGATGCTCTACGCTGCCGGGCACATTGATCGCCAGGGCCGCGTTGAAGACGGCAATACCGTCTCCGACTATGATCCCGAAGAGATCAAACGTCATATTTCCATCGGCACCGCGGTTGCTCCGGTTGAGTGGAATAAGACCAAGATCAACATTGTTGATGTTCCCGGTTACTTTGATTTTGTCGGTGAAATGATCGGCGCCATGCGCGTTGTGAAGACGGCAGCCATCGTTGTCGGCGCGGTCAGCGGTCTGACGGTCGGCGCCGAAAAGGCGTGGGACCAAGCGAAGGCGAACAACGTTGCCAAAATGTTTATCGTCAACCGCATGGATACGGAAAACGCTGATTTTGAAAAAGTGCTTGAGCAGCTGCGCGGCAAATTCGGCGACAGCGTTGCGCCTCTCTTCTTGCCCATCGGCGCCGGCGCGTCCTTCAAGGGCGTTGTCAACGTGCTTGAGAACAAGGCCTATGAAGGCACCGGGAAAACGCTTAAGGAAGTTCCTGTGCCCGGAAATATGTCCTCCGATATCGAAACGGCTATGGCGGAACTGACCGAAGCCGCCGCTGCCGCCGATGATGATCTGATGATGAAATATCTGGACGAAGGCGAACTGACCCACGAAGAAGTCATGCAGGGTTTCCGCGCCGGCATGCTCAACGGCACCATCGTTCCCGTCGTTCCGGTTTCCTCTGTTACCGGTATTGGCGTAGCCAAGCTGCTTGACGCGATCGTCTCCTATCTGCCCTCTCCCGAAGGCGGCGTCATGAAGGCACAGGATGCGTCCGGCAACGAAAAGGATGTTCCCTGCGACGCCAGCGCTCCCTTCAGCGCGTTCGTCTTTAAGACCGTCGCCGACCCCTTTGTCGGCAAGCTTTCTCTTGTTCGTGTCTGCAGCGGCAAGCTGACCAGCGGCACGGCGCTGTATAACGCCACCGCTGAAAAGAACGAAAAAGCCGGCGGACTCTTTATCATGCGCGGCAAGAAGCAGCTGAATGCCGGCACCCTGTTTGCGGGTGACATCGGCGCGCTGAGCAAGCTGCAATTCACGGCTTCGGGCGATACGCTCTGCGACGCCGCGAACGTTGTGAAATTTGCCCCGATCGCGTATCCTGAACCCTGCATCTCCAAAGCCATTTCCGCTGCGAAGCAGGGCGAAGAAGACAAGGTTTTCTCCGGCCTTAGCAGGCTCCAGGAAGAAGATCCCTCCATCCGCGTTGAAAAGAACACCGAAACCACGGAAACGCTCGTTTCCGGTCAGGGCGAATTGCACCTGGATGTGATCAAGAGCAAGCTTGCGAGCAAGTTTGGCGCGCAGGCTAACCTGTCCGACCCGAAGATTCCCTATCGCGAGACGATTCGCAAGACCGTTTCCTGCCAGGGCAGGCATAAGAAACAGTCCGGCGGCCACGGCCAGTTCGGTGACGTGTGGATCGAGTTCTCCCCGATCGGCGACACCAACGTGGACTTTGAATTTGTGGATGCCGTTGTCGGCGGCGCCGTACCGAGGAACTTCATTCCTTCCGTCGAGAAGGGTCTGCGCGAGAACATCGTAAAGGGCGTCCTTGCCGGATATCCGATGGTCGGCCTTCGCGCGAAGCTCTATGACGGTTCCTATCACCCCGTCGATTCTTCCGAAATGGCCTTCAAGACGGCTGCGCGCATTGCATACAAGAAGGGCTGCGCTGAAGCGAGCCCGGTGCTCCTTGAGCCGATCATGCACGTTGAAGTTTTTGTTCCGGATGAATACATGG
>CAMOIA010000146.1 GCA_946615785.1 uncultured Clostridia bacterium | reverse complement strand
GAGATCGACGGCGAAATGGGCGACAGCTTTGTGGGCCTGCAGGCCCGCATGATGAGCCAGGCCATGCGCAAGCTGACCGGCGTGGTCGCAAAGACCAACGCCATCGCGCTTTTCATCAACCAGATCCGCGAAAAGGTGGGCGTGGTGTACGGAAACCCGGAGACCACGACCGGCGGCCGGGCGCTGAAATTCTACGCGTCCGTCCGGCTTGAGATCAGACGGGGCGAGCCGATCAAAAACGGCAACATGCAGGTAGGCGCCCGCACGAAGATCAAAGTGGTCAAGAACAAGGTGGCGCCGCCCTTCCGCTCCTGCGAATGCGATCTTCTGTACGGCAAGGGCATCAGCCGCGAGGGCAGCCTGATCGATCTTGCGGTCGAGAACGACATCATCAACAAGTCCGGCGCGTGGTTCAGCTATCAGGACCAGCGTATCGGGCAGGGCCGCGACAATACGCGCATGTTCCTTGAGCAGAATCCAGAAATTGCGGACGAGATCGAGCGCAAGATCCGCGAAAAGCTGCTCAGCGGCAAGGACACGGCTCCCGCTGCGGCGTCAGAGGACATTCCGGAAATGCCGGAGGATTTGCTTGACCTTGCGGAAGCTCCCGAGATGCCGGAGGACGAATAAAACCCCGGCGGGCATTCCATAACGACAGGACTACATAAAAACAGGGAGGAAACGAAGATGAACGATATCCGTGTTTTCAAATGCAAAGGCTGCGCGAACGTGCTCCTTTCCCTTCGGGAAGGCCCCTGCACGCCCCGGTGCTGCGGCGAGCCGATGGAGCTTCTTGTCGCCGGCAGCGTGGACGCGGCGAAGGAAAAGCACGTGCCCGAGGTTCAGGTGGAGGACGGCTCGGTGTATGTGCAGGTGGGCGTCGTGAAGCATCCCATGCAGGACAATCATTCCATCAAATTCGTGGTGCTCAAGACCGACAAAAACCTGCAGGTTAAGACGCTTCAGCCCGGGCAGGAGCCGGAGGCTTCCTTTGTCCTGGACGGCGAAAAGCCCGAAGCGGTGTATGAATTCTGCGACCTGCACGGCCTGTGGAAGAAGGAACTGTAATACCGCCGTCAGGTGAAGCCGGGTGCGCCCGGCGGGGGAGGAAGCATGTCCCGCAAGATCGTTGCCGTGGTGCCCTGGATGGACGCGGACCTGAGGGAAAGCATCTGCCGGCGCGCCAAGGAGAACGGATTTGAGGCCGCCTTTTTCGAATCGGAGGCGGAAGCGCTTTTGCACGCCCGGGACGCGGAGATTCTCTTCGGCATGGTGCCGGGACTGCTTCCGGAAGCAAAGCGCGTGCGCTGGCTGTGCGTACCGTTCGCAGGCATCGACAGCCTGAAGGGGCGCGTTCCCGACGGCGTGATGCTGACGAACGGCGCCGGGGCCTACGGGGTCACCATCTCAGAGCATGTGGTCATGGTGCTGCTGATGCTGATGCGCGGGGAAATGGACGTTTTCCGCCGCATCGAACAAAAAATCTGGCGGCGCGGCGCGTCCATGGATACCCTGTGGGGAAAGCGCGTTTTGATCCTCGGTACAGGCGACATCGGGCGGAACGTAGCGGCGCGTTTTGCCGCGTTCGGCGTTTCGTCCATTGCGGGCGTGAACAGCACGGGGCATGCCGTGCCCGGCTTTGACCGCGTTGCGGCCCTTTCGGAGGCGGATGCGCTGTTTGCGGAGGCGGACGTGGTCGTAAACTGCCTTCCCGGCACGGCGCAGACAGAGGCGGCGGTCTCGGATAAGCGGATCGCCCTTTTGCCCCGCGGCGCGTATTTCGTGAACATCGGCCGGGGCGTGACTGTGGACGAAAACGCGCTGGTGCGCGCCCTTGATGAGGGCCGTCTTGCGGGCGCCGCGCTGGATGTGGCGCGCCGTGAGCCGCCGGAAGCGGACAGCCCGCTGTGGTCGGCCCCGAACCTGCTTCTGACCCCGCACTGCGCGGGAGACATGACGGCCCGCGTCACCCGGCAGCGGTGCGCACAAATGTTCATGGAAGACCTTGAAAACTATGCGAAAGGCCGTCCGCTCCGGCATACGGCGGATCTGGCCAGGGGTTACTGATATGGAAAAGCTCACGCTGGAAGAAGCCAGGCGCCTCAACGCCACCATGGTGCAGGAAGAACACCTGATCATCCACGCGCTCAACGTCTGCTACGCCATGGGCGCCATGGCGCGGCATTTTCAGGAGGACGAGGAGCATTGGATGGCCGTCGGCATGCTGCACGATTACGATTATGAAAAATATCCGGACGAGCATTTGCAGCATACGAAAGAGCCGCTGCTTGCAAAGGGCGTGCCGGAGGCGGACGTCAGGGCCATCCTGAGCCACGGCTATGGCATCTGCACCGACGTCAGGCCCGAAACGCTGATGGAAAAGAGCCTGTTTACCGTGGACGAGATGACCGGCATCATCCAGGCCTGCGCCCGCATGCGCCCCAACGGTATTTCGGACCTTGAGGTCAAAAGCTTTATGAAGAAATTCAAGGACAAGCGCTTTGCGGCCAAATGCAGCCGGGATACCATTTTGCAGGGCTGCGAAATGCTGGGCATGGAGCCCGGCGAGGTGGCGGCGATCTGCATCGAGGGCATGCGGCCGCACGCGAAGGAGCTGGGCATTGCCGGTACGGAAAACTGAAAATCAAAAAAGAAGATATATCAATCGTTCTGTCAACTGCCGGTAGACGCAGGAAAGGGTGATGCGCGGTATGATCTGACTGTCGGAAGGAAATCGTCAAATCCATGCGAGCATTCAGAAGGAGAGAGAAACCATGAAGAATTCTGTAAAAAGAACCGTTGCCGTTGTCCTGCTCATCGCCATTTCCCTTTCCTGCTTTACCGTGGCCAGCGCCGCCTCGGGCGATGAATACTACAGCAGGGTTATCAAGAACCTGGACATGTCTTCCACGGAAATGACCAAGAACCGCGCGAACCGCGTCACCATCGCCGCGCTCATTCTGCTTGAGGCCATCATGAAGGACGACGACGGTATGGACATGTACGACAGGGTCAAGGCCACCGGCACCTGCTATATCGCACGGTACGGCAGCTGCATCGACGTGTACTACCCCGTGTCCGGCAGCAAGTACCTGAACCTGTTCCTCACGCCGTCCACCGGCAAGATCAAGAATTACGGCTACGGCAGCTATAACGGCGGGAGCAGCCAGTACTCATACACCAAGCTCACCATGAGCGACGTCTGGTCGGACTTTTCCGAGCTGATCGAAATGATCTACGACGACTGACCGCAGGCACTTGGCAAAAAGGCAGCCTGTGCAAAGCCCTCTTCGGCTGATGGGCTTTGGAGGGGAAACCATGATCAAAAGCGTCTGAGCAGTATCTGCCCGGGCGCTTTCTTTTGCCGGAAAGAACGCTTCACCTTCCGGGTCCTCAAGGCAAAAACGGGTTTTGGGGATACGCACGGGTTTCAGGTAAAGACGGCCGGGGGCTGCCGCCTGTAAAGGCGCTTGAGGGCGGGAAAACAGGCCGGGGCGCAAACCGGGGACAGCCGCAGCCTTGCGTCCCTTGACACTGGGGGCGCTTTGGCATACAATTATCAGGGAGTATTTCCGGCAGAGCCGGTCGCCCAAAAAGGAGGTTTCGTTTTTCCATGGATGATGGCCCTCTTTGGCCATGGCTGATTACGCTTTTGCTGATCCTGTTTGCCAATTTTCTCGCGGTGTCGGAAACGGCGCTGGCCTCGGTTTCAAAGGTGCGCATGAAAACGCTGGAGGAAAAGGGCAAGAAACAGGCAGCCATGGTACTGGACGCGCTGGCCCACTTTGACAGAACCATTTCCGCCATTCTGATTTTAACCAATATCGCGCATCTGGCCGCGGCCTCGCTGGTGACGGTTGCCGTCACGCGGCGCTGGGGCCTTTCGGCTGTGTCGATTGCGACCATCGTTACGACGCTGGTCCTGTTTTTCTTTGCCGAAATGCTGCCCAAGAGCTTTGCCAAGAGATATCCTGAAACGCTTTCCATGGCGTGCATTGCGCCGCTGAGCCTGTTTGTGCGCCTGCTTTCGCCGTGCACGGCGGCACTGTCCTTCGTGGGAAACCTTGCGGCGAAATTTACGCGCAGCGATCCGGAGGTGTCCGTCACGGAGGACGAGATCCACGAGATCATCGACGATATGACGGAGCAGGGGAGCCTTGATGAAGAACAGGGCGATCTGATTTCCTCGGCGCTGGAGTTCAACGACGTGACGGTGGAATCCGTGCTGACGCCGCGCGTGGACGTGGACGCGGTGGACATTGACGACGATCCGGACGCGATCCTCGCCAGCATCCGGGAACAGACGCATTCGCGGCTGCCGGTATACAAGGACTCGATCGACAACATCATCGGCATTCTGCGCATCCGGCGGTATCTGCGCGCGTTCATTCAGGCGCGCGCCGAAGGCGGGGACGCGTCCTCGCTGAACCTTTCCAAGCTGTTGGATGAGCCGCTGTTCGTGACGGAAAACGCGAAACTGGACGAGCTTCTGCCGCGCATGAGCCGTGAACGGCAGAGCCTTGCGATCGTGACGGACCACTACGGCGGCACGGTGGGCATTGTGACGATGGAGGATATCCTGGAGGCGCTGGTGGGCGAAATCTGGGATGAAGAGGACGTGGTGGAGGACGCCGTGATCGATCTGAAGAACGGCACCTTCCTTGTGGACGCGGAGGAGACCGTGACCGACACGTTTGAACAGGTGGGCTTCGAGGACCCGGAGGACGACGAGGAGCTGGTGAACACGCGCCTTGGCGAATGGGTGTTCGAGCATTTTTCCACGGTGCCCAAGGTACGCGAGCACTTCGAATACCACGGCCTTCGGGTGTATGTGGCCAGAATGGAGCACAACCGCATCCGTAAGGTCATGATCAAGCT
>CAMOIA010000145.1 GCA_946615785.1 uncultured Clostridia bacterium | reverse complement strand
TGCTCTTCAATCAGCTCTGCGATTTTTCGTTTGAGCACGATTAATCACCTCACGAAAATTTTTCAATACTATTATAGCCGTAAACAGCCAACTTTTCAATATGAATTTTGCTTTCCAAATCGAACTTTTCAAATTTTAATAGCATTACTACGTAGAGGCGCACATGGGGGCAGAGAAGCTTGTCCCCAGAGCTCGCCGCTTTACAGTGCAGCATAATTATGCTACAATCATGCTGCGAAAGGAGGCTTTGATCATGCCTACAATTCTGCCGATCCGGGATTTACGAAACACCAGCGAAATTTCCGAAATGGCGCACAGATTGCAGGAACCTATTTTCATCACAAAAAACGGATACAGCGATCTGGTTGTGATGAGTGCGGAGCTGTATGAGCGTTTTGCGCAAATCAACCGCATCGATCAGGCGATCTATGAATCCGAAGCCGAGGTCGCAGAAGGCGCCGCTCCCATTTCCCTGCAGGATGCAAAAGCCCGACTGGACGGAAAGTACTATGGAAAAGGATAAGGTGATGCTTTATCCAAAAGCCTTTCGGGATATCGAGAGCATCTATGCGTACATTGCCCTGGAAAAGCTGGCACCGGAGAATGCTAAGGCCCAAACGGACAGAATCTGGGCGGCGATCGAAGCACTGGATTCCTTTCCGTCCGCGCATCAGGATCGTCAGGTTGGAAAATATGCCAAAAGAGGCTATCAGCAGCTGCCGATTGACAATTATCTTGCGATCTTTAAGATCGATGAACAGAACAAAACGGTGTATGTCGTCACGATTCAGTATCAGGGAAGGAATATTTGATCAGAAACACAAGGGGTCGGTACTGCGCAGGGCGGCGGCTCAGACATGAGCTGTCCCCCTGCGCATTTTCAATGAATCACGGCATGCGCAGGTTTACTTTACCAATTATTGACGATGTTTTGCACGTGACCAAACAGGTAATTTTTATACGCGGAAAGAGACATGCTTCCGTTATAATACGCGATCCAGTTTTCACATAGTTCTTTCAGGAGCTTTGAAGTGCCGAAAACGCGCACATCCGAGAAATCATATTCATTGAATTTCACGTTGTACTCAGATTCGCTTAGCATCTCACAGCTGAAAAAAACAATCAGATACGAATGCACGAGAAACAGCTGATGATCATAGGCGAAACTGTTCGCCTGATATTTGTTATAGATGGTCACAAGCTCGTGGTATGCCTCCAGGCATTCATCATGCGCGGACGTATCCGCGTACGCCACACCGCACAGCAGTACCGCCAGTACCATCAGCGCAGCCAGTCTTTTCATCATGTTGAAATTTCTCCTCCAAGCAGTGTTCACAGGGGGACGGTTCTCAATGGCATATGGCGTTTCACAGCCCTTTGCTTCCGCGATCAGCTGCCCGTTCATTTTTTTAAGCAGGGTGCTGATCGCGGTCAGGAGCGTGCCGATCGGGCCGTAGAGACCCACCGCGCTCATCGCCGCCACGCCCACATAGTTGCTGGCGAAAAAGCTGGAAACGATCCCGTTCACCGCGCCCACCGCCGCAAGCAGGATCTGCACAGGCAAAAGCCTGAACATCAGGCGGATCACCGTATCCGTCCCTTTTCCCCGGGTTATCATTGACGCATCGCCTCCGTCATGCTGTAACTTGATTTCCTGTCAGAACAAAAGCGTATCCACGCGCGGAAGAAGATCCGCAAGCGCCTCGCGGCAGGCCGCGATCAGCCTGCGCCCGTCCTCACGGTTGAGTCCGTCCCGGCGCTCCTCACCTTGCTGGACAGGGACCTTGTGTTCCGCTTTTTCCCCCGCTTCCGCTCCGAATGCTGAGAGCTGTCTTTCATGCCCATCCTTCTTTCGTATCCTTCAGGTTCCGATCACCGCCGCCGAAGCTGTCTTACGGTCGGGCCCGTGTCAGAACGGTTCTATGCTTTCTTCCGGCGCTTCGTCCTCTTCCTTCGGCGACGATAAAAAAAACCGCATAATTATAGCATTTTTGCCGCGGCACAACAATACGAAAGTTGACGATCCGTGCATGGTTTTGCGATGGTTTTGCGATGGATTTACAGCGATTTTTCGGGGTTTTCAGGCGTTCCGGAAAACCTTTGTCACATCTTCGCCCGTCCTGTATATGCGAGGGAATCCGAAATGCCGCACGAAGAATCTGTCCCGCCTTTAGGGCACCTGCCGTCCGGCGCTCTGACGGGGCACGCCTGCGCCCGCAGCAGGACGGCGGACATCCGCGTCCGCCATCCCGCAGCCCTGAAAACAGTGCACGCGCGGCAAGCCATTGTGCAGTCTGAAGCCCCGACCCCGTTCGATTGACGCGTCCGGGAACACAGGGGAGCGGTTTGGGGCCGCCGGGCGCCATCTCACTCCGTTCCCCTTTTTCCAGTTGCCAAACGGCTTTTTGGCGGCAATCTAAACTGCAGTTCAGATTGCCGCCGCCAAGGGCAGAACGCAGCGCTTTAGCGTTTTGGCGCAAGAAAAAGGACCGCCTCTTTCGAGACAGTCCTTATGCGATCGATGCGATCAGGCTTCCTTCGCCATTTCGACCAGCTGGGCAAACGCCTGCGGATCGCTCACGGCGAGTTCGGCGAGCATCTTGCGGTTCACGTCGATGTTCTTTTTCTTCAGACCGTTGATGAAAACGGAATAGCTCATGCCGTTGGCGCGGCAGGCGGCGTTGATACGCACGATCCACAGACGGCGGAAATCGCGCTTGCGCTGCTTGCGTCCGGAATAGGCATAACGCAGGGAACGGCGAACCTGTTCGCTGGCAATGCGATACTGCTTGGAACGGCTTCCAAAGTAACCCTTCGCCAGCTTGAACACCTTGCGGCGTTTCTTATGGGCATTGACGGCCCTCTTAATACGTGCCATAAATTTTCCTCCTTAACCGGCGATGGGTCTTATTTATAGGGGATCAGCTTCTTGATCGTCTTGGCTTCTTCTTTGTTCATCAGCTGACCGCCCGCGCGAAGATGACGGATACGCTTGGTGGTCTTTTTGTTGAGAATGTGGTTGGCATTCATTTTCTTGTGCTTGACTTTACCAGTTTTTGTCAGGCTGAACCTTTTCGCAGCGCCGCGATGGGTTTTCTGTTTGGGCATGAGTTTGTCCTCCTTCCGGAATGTATTGGGTTTCAGGCCTTGGGGGCGGGGGCGGGTTTCGGGCTCTGCTGGCCCTTGGACGCTTTGTCCGTCTTGGGCGCGAGCACCATAAACATGTTCCTGCCCTCCATCATCGGCCGTTTTTCAACAACGCACAGGTCCTGGACGCGTTCAATGAAGTCCTGCATCACCTTCAGACCGATATCGCTGTGCGCGATCTGCCGGCCGCGGAACCGGATGGAAACCTTGACCTTATTGCCGTCCCCCAGGAACTTGGCGGCGTTTCTGGCCTTGACGGCCACGTCGTTTTCCTCGATGGTCGCCGAAAGCTGAACCTCTTTCAGTTCAACCGTCTTCTGGTTTTTGCGCATTTCCTTTTCGCGCTTGGACTGCTCAAAACGATGCTTGTCGTAATCAAGCAGCTTGCACACGGGCGGCACTGCGCCGGGCACGATCTTCACAAGGTCCAATTCCTGCTGTTCGGCCAGTTCCAGCGCTTTGGCCGTGGGCATGACCCCCAGCTGGGCGCCGTCGGCGCCGATGAGGCGCACTTCCCTGTCCCGGATTTCCTCATTGATCATCCAATCTGTGCTGATGTCGATACACCTCCAATGAATACGAAAAAGGCGGGTGAAGCCACCCGCCTGAAGCATCCGTTGAAAATGCCATGACCCGCACAAACGTGGTTCGTGTCGGAGAGAAGCGGGCAAGCTTCTACTTGAAACAAAGGGATTATACGCCCTCTGCCCCGCTTTGTCAACCGCTTTTTTGAAAAATTTCGCCCTCCCCGCCGCTTGACAGAACAGATGCCCTGTGCTATACTCCCACAGAATTTGCAAATGATTCGCAAATTCACCGGAGGTTTGACATGCCCTATCAGACAGACGCGCGCAGGAAACTGACCGCGTTTTTACAATCGCACCGCGGGGAGGCGCTCACGGCGGAAGAGGTGGCGCAGGGCCTTGCGGACATCAGCCCCAGCACGGTCTACCGCAACTTAAACCTGCTGGCCGAAAGCGGCGACGTCATCAAATCCGTCAGGACGGACGGGCGCACCGTGCTCTGGCAATGGCATGAACGGCAGGCGTGCCAGGGGCACCTGCACCTTCGGTGCGAAAGCTGCGGCCGCGTCATCCACCTGGACGGCGCCGTCTCCGAAGCGCTGAAAAGCGAAATTTCATCCTCCAGCCGCTTTGAAGTGGACATGGGCAGCACCGAGATCACCGGCCGCTGCGCCAAATGCCGGCGCTGAGGCGCCCCGCGAAAAGAAAGGAACACACCATGGCCCTGATCACCTGCACCGACGCGTCCCTCGGCTACGAAGGCGCCGTCGTCGTGCGGCAACTGAATTTTACGGTCGACCCCGGCGATTATCTTTGCGTCGTGGGCGAAAACGGAGCGGGCAAAAGCACGCTCATCAAAACGCTGCTCGGCCTCACGCCCCTGCTGAAGGGCTCGCTCAGATTTTCCGGCGGCCTCACCCAGCGCGAAATCGGCTATCTGCCCCAGCAGAACGCCATCCAGCGCGATTTTCCCGCCACGGTGCAGGAAATCGTGCTTTCCGGGTGCCTGAACAGCATCGGGCACCGCCCGTTCTTCGGCCCCGCCCAGAAGCAGCGCGCGAAGGAGAACATGGAGCGCCTCGGCATCCTTTCCATGCGCCAGAGGCCCTACCGCTCGCTTTCCGGCGGGCAGCAGCAAAGGGTGCTGCTGGCAAGGGCGCTTTGCGCCACCACGAAGCTTCTGGTGCTGGACGAACCGGCGGCGGGCCTCGA
>CAMOIA010000144.1 GCA_946615785.1 uncultured Clostridia bacterium | reverse complement strand
CCATAGTGTGGTGGGACTGATGCCCAGCTCCCGCGCCGTCAGGCTCCGGTTTCCGCGGTAGCGGCGCAGCGCGTTGATCAGATCCACCTCGTCGCTTTTTTCCACCACGACCAAAAGGGGCTCTTCGCTTTCGTCCTGATGATCGGACGAGCCGGAAACGAGACGCTGAACAAGCGCTTCATCCGCTTCATAATAGTCAGACAGGAGCACCAGCTTTTCCACAAAGCCCCGGAATCCCTTTTCGTCCCTGTCCCATTTGTGGGTAAACAGCTGCTTTTTGATGGAATCAGGCACCTGGACGTATTTTTTATATTTGATGGAGAAGGCTTCCAGGTACTCGTTGAGCAGCACAGAAAGATCCTCCCGGCGCTCCGAGAGGGAGGGAACGCGCAATTCGAAATAGGAAAAATCAAAGGGAAGGGGCGGCATCACCCATTTTTCGTTGCCGTAAATCGCGTTGATCGTACAAATGATCCGGTTGTCAAGCCGGTAATAGGATACGCCGTCGCTTCGCAGCAGGTAATGCTTGGTCAAAATATGCTTGAACAGGGGCTCCGCCTCCGCGCTGAGGCATTCAAAATGCTCCAGCACGACGGTGCCGCCGTCCGCGGCAATCTGAAAAGCGTTTCTGGAGCGCTTGTCTGGGTCGGCCTCGATCTGCATCTGGGCTACCTGCATCGCCGGCGACATGGCGGACAGATCAAGATGTACAAAGGGCTTGTTCGCGCGGCTGCTGGCGTTATGAATGCTTTCCGCCAGATGAACGCGCCTGGTGCCCGGCGCGCCGAGGATCATCACCGGCAGATCGTACTGGGACACGATGGCAGCGTCTTTTTTCAGCTGCTTCATGCAGGCGGACGGATAACGGTCGTACTCGCTCAGCTCATGCCTGGCCCGGTAGAGGGTATTGTTATCGTTGCGGTCCTCCCGGATTTTCTTCTGCATGTCGTCAATTCTGCGGAAGCCCTGAAGCGCAAGCACAAAGCCGCCGAACATGTTCTCATGGCGCAGCACGTTCAGCGTAGCGAAATGGTCTTCCCCATTGATCTGCACCACGGAGGAATAGGTGTTCCGCTGTTCAAGAATCGCCTGGGTAAGCGGGCTTCCCCGCCGGGTTTCGATCAGATCGAAGAGGTTTTTCCCAAGCAGGTCTGCCCGGACCCGGTGAAAAATCCGTTCCGCCATGAAGTTGGCTTCCAGGATCGTCCCTTCCTTGTCGAGCTTCAGAATCGCATCAAAGGTGCTGTTGAGCAGCGAGCGCATTTCCGCGGCCTGCCGTCCCATCGTTTCGATGCCGAACAGCACGCGCATGGCAAAATGGTAGGCCGTTTCGATGCTGTCCTTCGTGGAATTCAGATACTGCGTTCTCAGCCCCAGATGGCCGGCGTGCTCAATGGCGATATCTCCCCCCACGATCACCCGCGCGCCGTCCTTTTGCGCCTGCTCCACCATGGACCTGATCCCGTCGATGGTAGCCGCCGTGTAGACCTTCACGTTGACGCCCAATACGTCCGCGACGGGCTGCGGATTGGAAAACATTTCCGGAAAGCCGATCAGCGCGATCAGATCGTCCGGGGTGCTGCAAAAGCACTTTGCCTCATGAATCATCATGATCAGTTCCTGGCCCGAAATCTGAATGGTGATCAGGGGCATATCGGTCTGATGCTTGATGATATTGGCAATGTTTCCTCTTGCCACCGCCACCAGCGCGCCGTCCTGCTTGGCCTGCTCCACGGTGGCCAGCGCGCGGGAAGAGCTGGACAGGTAAACCTTTGCGTCCGCATTGTTTTCCGCGGCGACCTCCTCCGCGTAGCGGAGCATGGTCTCATTGGGCATAATCAAAGCTATCTTGGCCATAGGGGGCTCCTTCTCAAAACAGATCGGGTACGGGCAGAAAAGCGTGTATCCCAGTATACCATTGCGGCGGTTTAGTGTCCATATCCGCTTATCAAAAACAGGCAAAGGAAAAGGGACTGCCGCGTGCGCAGGCGGCAGTCCCGGAGAATGATTGCTTACTGGACTTCAACAAAGGTTTCGGCAGGAGTAGCAGCCAGAACGATGTCGCTGATCACGTCCAGGTTGACCTGATAGGTCTTGCCGGCCTGGATGGCATCCAGCAGCGCCTGAGCTTCTTCCAGACTGCCGACGCGCTGCGTGCGGACGATTTCAGTCCAGTTTTCGGCATCGGGACGGTTCACGATTTCCACGGGGCCGCTGGTCCACTGGGTCGCGTAATTCTCAGCGCCGTAGAAGTTGGTCTCATAGTCCACCTTGCCGGCATAGTCGTCCTTGACATGGCAGACGATCTGTACGAAGTAGCTGTCAGGATCGTTCACGAAGGAATCCTTGTGGATGGGCAGGCCCTGAGAAAGATCGAAGCCGTAGACGTTGGTCAGGCCCTTGAAGGCTTCGTTCGCATTCTGCCAGGCGTCGAAGCCGTGCAGAATCAGAGCGCTTTCCACTTCCATCTCATAAGTGCCGGCGGGGCGCTTGTACGGGCCGTACTTTTCGATGGTCTGCAGGTTCTTGGAGGAAATCGCGCAGCGGAAGCCAGCATGCTCTTCCAGCATGTTGCCGAAGGCGTCGGTCTTGTTCAGCCACTGCTCATAGAACTTCTCATAGGTGTTGTAGGAGATGCGCTTCTCGCAGAAGTTCTGCACGTTGTCCAGGCCCTCGGTCATCACGGACATGGGGTGCACGCCCACTGCGCGGGCAGCCTTGGCCACTTCGTACCAGGGATACTGGTTGGAGTGCTGGGGCATATTGTAGATCTTATCGGTCATGCTTTCCACGTAGGGGCCGATCACGGACTGGAGGTATTTCAGGCCGTCCACGTAGGCAAGGCGCTGATAGCCGACATTCAGGTTGTTCTTGGCGCCGTAGCCGCCCATGTAGATGAAACCGATCTTTTCGCCGGCCTTGAAGACCTGATCCGCTTCAGTCACCTCAGCGATCAGCGCGAAGGAAGCGGTATCCTTGGAGTGACCGACCGTCAGAAAAGGATACACGGAAATACCGCCGCCAAAGTCTTCCCATTCATACCATACGTCCCACTTGGTCAGGATGTAGCGGATGGAGTTGTCGCTCAGCTCGGGAGTCAGTTCAGGATAGCCCAGATAATCATAGCCGGTGTTGTTCTGCGTGGAGGTCTGGATCTGCAGGTACTGTTCGCCGCGCTTGATATCGCCCAGACCCACGTGATAACGGTTGTTCATGCAGGTGTTTTCATAGGCAGCCTGATAGTGGTCGCCATGGCCGTGGGTCAGCAGGATGGCATCGAGCTGACGGGGATCGTAGCCCATCTTTTCCACGTTCAGCCAGTACTGATAGGTGGCGCAGGTGTTGCCCTGGTCGATCATGGCGGTGTCGCCGTTGTCGCCCACCAGCAGGTACATGCAGGTGTAGGAATCGCCCACGGAGTAGAGACGGTTGGCCATGACTTCAAAGGGAGTGACGGAGCCGTCGAAGCCGTACTGATGCATTTCCTTGGTGGCGGACACTTCGGGATACCAGCCGCAGCCGTCATAGGCGATGTCGTCCGGGGTGATCAGCTGGTTTTCATTGAGGATCAGGGGGTTGCGGAACAGGTACAGCTCGGACACCTTGGCGGTGTCGTAGGTGGTATAATCGCCGTCGAAAATGCACAGGGCGTTGTACTTGGCGCGCTGATAGTAGATTTCGCCGTCCGCGCCGACGGGGCAGGCAACGATGCTTTCCTGGGTGGCTTCCTGGCCGTTCCAGGTGCCCCAGATCCCGGTGCCCTGCACGGTATAGCCGTTGTCCACCAGGAAGATCTTCGCGTCATCCGCGATGGTGTAGGTCTGCTCGAAAACGTTGGTCACATGGTTGCCATCGCCGATGGTGATGGTGCTGGCAGCCGCGTCGTTGCCCAGAACCCAGCCCTGAGCGACCATCCGGCCGGGGCCGCCGCCAGGGGCGGTCAGTTCGCCGCCGTACTTGGCAGAGTCAAAGTAATACACGAAGGGTTTATCCTGATAGCGGATGCCGCCCACGTAATTCTGCTCAACGATTTCAAAGTCGATGACGTCGCCGTTTTCGTTGAACAGCACTTCCACAAAGTTGTCCATCCGCATCAGAGCCGTCAGGGCATCGGCGCGGCTGGTCTGTGTCAGCTCGGATTTGTGATCGAGCGGGAGGCTGGTGTAGATTTTGTGCTCAAAGTTGGGCACTTCCATAATCTCCACCGTCACGCAGCCGTTTTCATCGGCCGCGACAGGCGCGACGACCCAGCCGTAGGTGCTGGAGGCGACTTCATTATCGGTAATGGTATCCGCCAGCGCTACGGAGACAGTCATCAGCATTGAAAGAACCAGGACGAGGACCAGTGCTTTTTTCATGTGCAGAACGCTCCTTTCATCGTGTCCTTCCTCCATGGCCGTTCGTCCGACGCGAACCGGCCCTGGAGGACTACCTGAAATCATTATAGAAGGCGTCATGGAAAAAGCAAGCATGAAAACGAAGAAAAAAGGCCAATTGCAAATGATAATTCGGCTCAATCTTTACCAGTTTGCACATTATGAAAAGATAATATTACATCCGACATTTCACATTTCATCCATGATTTCATTTTATTGCACAGTAAACTGAACAGCGGCCTTGCAGATGAAAAAGCAGGGGGCCGCTGCACAAACACTGTGCAGCGGCCCCCGGGCCTTTATGAAATACTCCTGTTTTTCCGGATACTCCTTCTGCGCAGCAGGATTTCGACGCACAGCAGCATCACCGTCAGTACCGCCAGGGCGGGACGCAGGCTGACGGAGGCGCGGACATGTTCCATCCGGTTTTCCTCCCTTTGGGTCTGCGCGTCCAGCACTTCGCCGCCCATCTGCGCGCAGACGCCCCGCAACAGTTCAAGCGCCTCCTCCT
>CAMOIA010000143.1 GCA_946615785.1 uncultured Clostridia bacterium | reverse complement strand
GGCAGCGCATCCAGGCGTCGGTATCGTCGCTCGTCCAGGCCTGCGGCATGATCGTCATCATGCCAAGGTCAAAGCGCCCGCCGCCCCCGGCGCAGCTTTCAAACAGCACGTTCGGAAAGCGGGATGTGATCGTGCGCATCACCTCGTACACGCCCAGAATGTAGCGCACGTGGAATTCGCCGATTCTTTCCTTCGGGAGCTGTGCGGAGCCGATCATGTTGATGTTGCGGTTCATGTCCCACTTGACGTAATCCACCTGCGCGCGCGTGAGCGCGTCCGTGATGGCTTCCGTAACATAAGCCCGCACGTCCGCCCTTGTCATGTCCAGCACCAGCTGGTGCCGGTTTTCCACGCGCATGCGGTTCCCTGAATGAATGCAGTAATCCGGGTGCGCGCGGTACAGATCGCTGTCCGGGCTGATCATTTCCGGCTCCACCCACAGGCCGAATTTCAGGCCCATGCCGTGCACGCGCTCGGACAGGCGCTTCAGCCCGCCGGGCAGCTTGCGCTTGTCGTCCACCCAGTCGCCAAGGGAAGAATCGTCCCGGTCGCGGTGTCCGAACCAGCCGTCGTCCAGTACGAAGAGGTCCATGTCCAGCGCCCTGGCTTCCGCGGCCAGGGCGCAGAGCTTTTCTTCGTCGATATCGAAATACGCAGCCTCCCAGGAATTGAGCAGGATGGGCCTTTCGGAAGCGGCGTAGGGGCCGCAGAGCACGTGGGCGCGGATAAAGCGGTGACAGGCAAGGCTCAGGCCCTGAAGGCCGTTCTCGCTGTAGGCCAGGTAAGCCTCCGGCGTGTGAAAGACCTCGCCCGGCGAAAGCTTCCATGCAAAGTCAAAGTCCTGAACGCCCATCATCACGCGGGCTGCACCGAACTGGTCCACGTCCACAGTGGAGGCGAACGATCCGCTCCAGCACAGCGCGAAGCCGAAGGCCTCGCCGGTCCGCTCATTTGCGCCGGGGGCGGTCAGCGCCAGGAACGGGCTTGTCTGCTGGCTGCTTGCGCCGCGCACGGTGCCCGTAGCCTGACGGCCGGGCACAAGAGGCCTGGAGATCCACTGCCGTTCCCGGGCCCACGCGCCCTCGAGGGTGATCATGGTATAATTGCTGTTTTCCAGTTCCAGGGCGAAGGAATACGCGCGTTCGAGCGTGACGGCTTCCTGTGCTGCGCGCAGGGTCATGGCGCGGCCGAGCACATCCGCGTCCTCCCAGAGCGTATAGTGCAGATCCGCTTCAAAGCCCGTGGTTTCATCCCGCAGGGTGATGGTGAGCGTTTTGGAATGCTCACCGCGGGCTGAAGGCATGTCGCCAAGGTCAGGCCGTTCGTCCGTGATCCGGTGGCGAAGATAGCGAAGGTCCAGGCATTCGCTTCCGTCCGCAAAGCGTGCCTGCAAAACGCCCTCCCGCATGTCGCCCCAGCCGAAGACCGGGCATTCCTGCGGCAGCCTGTCCAGCGGCGTTTCGTGCAGGGTGAATTCCCCGCCGTGAAAGCCGCATCTTCTTGCCAGAAGGTCGTCGTGTACCGTGCGAAGCGCCTTTCCCCAGTGCAGAAGCAGCGGGTATTTCCCCGCGGCCAGCGCGATCACATAGCTGACGCTGCCGTTCTCAAGGTGAAAAAGCTGTCTGTTTTTATCATAGGTGATGCGAACCATATCAAACCCTCCATTGAAAACCGGATATTCAAAAGGATATCGGCGCGGCGGTTTTTTGTCAAGGCACAAAAATCCCCCTTTCCGCTTTGCAAAAATCCTGCTATACTGTTCCCCAAAGGAGGTCTTCGCCATGGGCATGTGTAACGAAATGCGCGCGCATCTTGAAACGGTGATCCTCCCCTTCTGGGAAGGCCTTTTGGATGCGCGCGGCGGGTATATCGGTTTTGTGGACTGTGATTTGCACAAGGATGCGGAAGCGGAGCGCGGGTGCATCCTGAACAGCCGCATCCTCTGGTTTTTTTCGACCTGTCTTCGCGTCCTTGGGGACGGGCGGCTCCGCCGGTACGCGGATCACGCTTATGATGCGCTCCTTCGTATGGAGGACAAGGCGCACGGCGGGGTGTACTGGAGCGTCGGGCCGGACTTTGCGCCGCTGGATCAGACCAAGCACACCTACTGCCAGGCCTTTGCCATATACGGTCTTGCCGCCTATGCCCGGGCGACGGGCAGCGAGGAAGCGTATCAGGCGGCGATGCGGCTGTATGATGTGATCGAAGGCAAATGCCGGGACCGTGAGGGCTATCTTGAAGCGTTCCGCGCAGACTTCAGCCCGGAGAGCAACGAAAAGCTCAGCGAAAACGGCGTGAGCGCCACGCGCACCATGAATACGCTTCTGCATGTGATGGAAGCGTATGCCGAGCTATACCGCGTGCACGGCGACGCGAAGGTGCGCAAAAGCCTTTACGAGCAGTTCGGCATCTGGGAAAAGCATATCTGGAACGGGCGCCTGGACCGGCAGGAGGTCTTTTTCGACCGCGATTACAACAGCCTGATCGACCTGACCAGCTTCGGACATGACATCGAAACCAGCTGGCTTCTGGACCGGGCGCTGGATACGCTGAACGACCCGGAGCTGACCGGGCGCATCCGGCCGAAGCTTCTGCGCCTTGCGAAGGCGGTAGTCGACGCGGCTGTCTCCGAAAACGGCACGGATAACGAATGCGAGCGCGGAAAGGTGGATCACACGCGCATCTGGTGGGTGCAGGCGGAAAGCCTGCTCGGCTGCCTGAACGCCTGGAAGCACACGGGCGAGGAGAAATACCTTGCCGGCGCAAAAAACCAGTGGCGGTATATCCTTGCGCACGTCTGGGACCGCAGGGAAGGCGGCGAATGGTTCTGGAGCGTCGCACCGGACGGCACGCCTTCGCGCAAGCCGATCGTGGAGCCCTGGAAATGCCCGTATCACAATGGCAGAATGATCCTTGAAACGATCGCGGGAGGGGAATATGAAAACCTATAAGCAGCTTGAAACGGAATACGAACGCCTGATCGGCGAAAAGAACGCGGTGGACGCCTCCTTTTATAACGGCGTATACGACCGCTATGTGCATCCTGTGCTGACGGCAGCCCATGTACCGCCCTTCTGGCGGTTTGACCCGAACCCCAAAACGAACCCCTTCATGATGGAGCGGCTCGGGGTCAACGCCGTGTTCAACGCGGGCGCGCTGTATCTGGACGGCATGTTTACCCTGGTCTGCCGGGTGGAAGGAAACGACCGCAAAAGCTTTTTCGCGGTCGCGCAGAGCCGGAACGGCGTCGATCATTTCCGCTTCTGGGATCATCCGATTCTGCTCCCGGATACGAACGACGAGACCAACCAATACGACATGCGGCTTACGCAGCATGCGGACGGCTGGATTTACGGCGTTTTCTGCGCCGAGCGCCACGCGGAGGGCGGCAGCCTTTCCGATGCCGTGGCCGCGGCGGCCATCGTGCGCACGCACGACCTTGTGCACTGGGAGCGTCTGCCCGATCTTGTCACCCTGCGCAGTCCCCAGCAGCGCAATGTGCTTCTGCACCCGGAATTTGTGGACGGCAAATATGCCTTCTATACCCGCCCGATGGACGATTTCATCGACACCGGTTCCGGCGGCGGCATCGGCTTTGGCCTGTGTGAAGACATTACCCATGCCGTGATCGACGAGGAGCGCATGACCAGCATCCGGCGCTACCACACGATTACCGAAAGCAAAAACGGCGCGGGCTGCGTGCCCATCCGCACCGACCGGGGGTGGATCCACATCGCGCACGGCGTGCGGAACACGGCAGCCGGCCTCCGGTACGTGATTTACGCCTTCGCGACCGACCTTTCCGACCCCGCGCGCGTGATCGCGGAGCCCGGCGGCTACCTGATCGCGCCAAGGGGCGGTGAGCGCGTGGGCGATGTGAGCAACGTGGTTTTCACCAACGGCTGTGCCGTGACCCCCGAGGGCAAGGTGTACATCTATTACGCTTCCAGCGACACCCGGCTGCACGTGGCCGTGACGGACATTGAGCGCCTTGTGGATTACGTGTTCAACACCCCGTCCGATCCCCTGCGCAGCGCGGATTGCGTGCGCCAGCGGGACGATTTCATCACCCGGAACCTGGGCTTCCTTGCCCTGCAGCATGGGGTAAAGGCGTAACGGCGGGACGCGGCATAAAAAACTTTACGGACGGCGGTCATTGGACCGCCGTCCGTTTTTGTGCGCCCAAGGCGCAAAAAAAACGCCGCGCATATGCGCGGCGCTGTTTGCGTAAGGAAATCAGGCTTTCTTCGCCTTGATGGCGGCCTGGGCGGCGCTGAGGCGCGCGATCGGCACGCGGAACGGGCTGCAGGAGACGTAATCCAGACCGATCGAATCGCAGAATTCGATGGAGGAAGGATCGCCGCCATGCTCGCCGCAGATGCCGCAGTGCAGGGAGGGACGGGTCTTGCGGCCCAGGGTGACAGCCATATCCATCAGCTTGCCGACGCCCACGGTGTCCAGCCTGGCAAAGGGATCGAATTCGTAGATCTTGTTGTCGTAATAGCTCTTGAGGAACTTGCCGGCGTCGTCGCGGCTGAAGCCGAAGGTCATCTGGGTGAGGTCGTTGGTGCCGAAGCAGAAGAACTCGGCTTCCTTGGCGATCTCGTCCGCGGTCAGGGCGGCGCGCGGGATTTCGATCATGGTGCCAACCTCGTATTCCAGCTTGGTGCCGGAGGCGGCGATGATCTCATCGGCGGTCTTGACGACGATGTCCTTGACGAACTTGAGTTCCTTCACCTCGCCGACCAGCGGGATCATGATCTCGGGCAGCACCTTGTATTCGCTGTGGCGGGCCTGAACGGCCAGGGCGGCCTTGATCACGGCGGCGGTCTGCATCTTGGCGATCTCGGGATAGGTGACGGTCAGGCGGCAGCCGCGGTGGCCCATCATCGGGTTGAACTCGTGGAGCGAGTCGATG
>CAMOIA010000142.1 GCA_946615785.1 uncultured Clostridia bacterium | reverse complement strand
ACCACCGCCAATGCCGAAAATACCGCTTATCCCTGGCAGACTTTCAACGGCACGGATGAGGATAACGACCGCGGCGTCGGCACCATCTGGACCGACAACGGCAGTTTCTTCTATCGAATCGACAACGGCGGCACGGTCGACTGGCACAACAAGCTGATCTGCGGCTTTGGCGGAAATCCTCTGACGCTTGCTTCTGACAGCTATTACATCGTGGAGATCACCGCCAGAGCAGATAAGCCCGTCTCCTGCGGCGTCTTCCTGAACCCGATGGGCGGCTGGGATCCGCGTTTCTCCGAAGGAATGGACCTGACAGATGAATTCCAGACCTTCCGTTTCTCCACAACGGACACTTTCATTATGGATATGGATTTCGAACTGCTCTTCCAGTTCGGTTCTGAAGCCCTGTCCAAGCTGGATGACGTGACCATTGAATTCAGCAATGTCACCATCTATCAGATGAGCGTCCTGTAAACAAAATCATTGATGGAAGGGAGGATGATTTCGGTCATCCTCCCTGTCCTGCTATCAGGAGGTTGCCATGAAGCATCAAGCAATCGCTGTGTTTGCCGCCCTTTGCATCCTGTGCCTCGTTCTGACAGGCTGCACCGGCAGGGATGCAAAGCCTGCCGCCACAGACATTCCAAAGGAAACAGGCGAGCCTTTTGCTGAAGTCACAGATGACAAGGATTTCTCTTCCCTGAAAACCGCCGGAAGCCAGGAAGCAGCGTACGAATACCAGGCTTTTTTCCGCCCCGCCATCGACGGCATCAACCAGCCGTATGTGGGCGATACCATGCCCTACTATGAGGACGGCACCTATTATATTTATTATCTCAAAGAGGGCGGCGACAGCTACAATCACTCCATTTATCTCGCCACAACAAAGGATTTTCTCACCTATACGGAAATCGACAATCCGATCATCGAATCCGCACGAAGCGGCGGCCAGGATGGCTGGGCCGGCACCGGCTCCATGGTCAAGGTGAAGGATGAATATCTGTTCTTCTATACCGGCCACGCTTCTTCTGAAACCTATGAATACATGGAAAAAATCATGCTGGCCAAAGGGAAAACGCCCACAGAGCTTGAAAAAGTTGACGGTTGGGACATCACCCCGCCCGATGAGCTCGGACAGAAACGGGATTTCCGTGATCCTCAGGCCTACTATGATGCGCAAACAGATACCATCACCATGACAGTGACTGCTTCCCAGGGCGGTGTGGCGCGCATTCTGAAATACACTCTGAGCGGTGATCTCAGCCGGGTGACCTATGACGGCGTGATCTTCACCAATTCAGTTGGCAATTTCTGGAACCTCGAATGCAGCGATACCTTCCAACTGGGGGACAAATACTACATCACGTATTCTGCCCAGGATGACACCCTGTGGTATGCTGTATCGGATACACCCTACGGACCTTACGGCGAAGCGCGGCGCCTGGACGGCAAGCTGTTCTATGCCGCCAAGCACGTGGAAAGCCCTGAAGGCGCTTTCATGGTAGGCTGGGCGCGGCGCAGCGACTCCCCTTCCTCCACCTCTGAAGTGTCCGGATGGGCAGGCAATCTGGCGGTCCAGAAACTCATTCAGAAGGAAAACGGCGATCTGGCGCTGGCTCCGGTCGATTCCATGGTCAGCCAGTATACCAAGCGCCGTCATCTCCCAGTGGATACGGATACCATTGAAGTGGCGGCAGGCGCACGTTATAACTACACCGAAGCCTTTACAGCCTATGAGAGTTTCCTGCTGAAAGGCAGATTCACATATACGGGAAAAGGCTGTTTCGGTCTGGCTTTTGATTACAACGGACAGGCAGGCAAGTATAAGCTGATCACCCTTGATCCCTCCGCCCAGAAACTGCAGTTGCAGTTCAATGAAGGCAGCACGCTGATCACTGAAACGGACGCACCGCTGGAAGCCGGAAAAGAATACGCCTTCACTTACCTGCAGGAGGGCTCTGTCGGTATTTTCTATCTGGATGACGTCTCCCTGACCGTGCGCCTGTACGGCGTCAGCGGCAAGCCGATCCGCCTGTGGGCTGAAAGCAATACAGTTTCCTTTACTGATCTGCGGGAATACACCAAGTAAACATGATGGGAATGAACAGCATGATGAACCACAGCCTGATTTTCGCAAGGGCATACGAAAAAGAGGCGGGCGGGAAAATTCCCGCCTCCGCCCGCCCCGTTTTTCATCTGACCCCCTGGACAGGATGGATGAACGATCCCAATGGGTTTTCCTATTATCAGGGGCAATACCATCTCTTTTATCAGTATCACCCTTACAGCACCGAATGGAACGCCATGCACTGGGGCCATGCCGTGAGCCATGACCTGCTGCATTGGACGTATCTTCCCGCCGCCCTGGCCCCGGACGCGCCTTACGACTCTTTCGGATGCTTTTCCGGCAGCGCCGCCGAGCTTCCCGACGGAAGACAGCTGCTTCTGTACACCGGCGTTCGCAAAGAAGGCGGCGAAAAGGGAAAAGAGTTTCAGACGCAGTGCGTGGCCGTCGGCGACGGACTTGATTATCAGAAAATCGCAGAAAACCCCGTGCTGGACGCAAAGGACCTGCCGCAGGGGCTCAGCCCCTACGATTTCCGCGATCCGAAGATCTGGCGCACCCAGGACGGCTATCGCTGCGTCGTGGGCGCACGGGAAGCGGGCGGGGATCAGCTCGGCGTTCTTCTGCTCTTTGGCAGCCGGGACGGATTTGACTGGCATTTTGAAAGCATTCTTGCCAGAAACGACGGAAGGTTCGGCAGGATGTGGGAGTGCCCCGACTTCTTCCCCCTGGACGGCAGGGACGTTCTGTTCGTCAGCCCGCAGGACATGCTTCCGGAAGGCTTCGAATACCATAACGGCAACGGCACCGTCTGCCAGATCGGCGTCTTCGACGAAAAAACCAAACGTTTTGTTCCCGAGCATAACCAGGCAATCGACTACGGCATCGATTTTTACGCACCGCAGACCCTGCTGGCGCCGGACGGCCGGCGGATCATGATCGGCTGGATGCAGAACTGGGACACCTGTAAGGTGACGGGATATGAAGAGCGCCCCTGGTTCGGGCAGATGAGCCTTCCCCGTGAACTGACCATCCGGAACGGCAGGCTCTGTCAGCAGCCCATCCGCGAGCTTGCGCTCTGCCGAAGCGGGAAAGTTGAATATGCGGACGTTCCCGTATCCGACCGCATCACCCTGCCCGGCATCGAAGGGCGCTGCCTTGAAATGGACCTGCGCATCCGCCCTGTGGAAACGGAGAACCCATACCACAAATTCACCCTGCGGTTCGCCGAGGACGGACAGTATCATTCCATTCTCAGCTACCGTCCCCACGAATCGCTACTGAAAATCGACCGCAAGTTCTCCGGTTCCCGCCGCGCCTTTATCCACCAGCGCCGCTGCCAGGTACCTTACCGGAACGGAGAGATCCACCTGCATGTGATCCTGGACCGGTTCAGCATCGAAGTGTTCATCAACGACGGCGACCAGGTGATGACAGCGACCATCCTGACCGCGCCTTCAGCCCGCGGCATCTCCTTTGAGGCGGACGGAAAAGCCGTTATGGACGTTGTAAAATATACTCTGTTCGCGGAGGAATAAACAGTGAAATCCTATGACGTTGTTGCCCTTGGAGAGCTTCTGATCGACTTTGCCCCGCAAAGCGTAAACGCCGAAGGGTATCCGACCCTCGCCGCCAATCCCGGCGGCGCACCCGGCAATTTCCTCGCCGCCCTGACCAGATACGGCGGCAAAACCGCCATGATCGGAAAAGTCGGCGACGACCTTTTCGGACACCTTCTGCTGAAAACGCTGAAAAGTGCGGGCATCGAAACAAAAGGCGTTGTTATCGATCCCGCCGTGTTCACCACCATGGCGTTCGTCAGTCTGGACGCAGGCGGCAACCGTGATTTCAGCTTTGCCAGAAAGCCCGGCGCAGACACCTGCCTCAGGAGCGATGAAATTGACGAAAGCCTGATCGCAAACGCAAGCGTCTTTCACTTTGGCACGCTCTCCCTCACAGACGAACCTGCCGCCTCCGCCACCCGAAGAGCCATCGAGGCGGCAAAAGCGCACGGCCTGACCATCAGCCTGGACCCCAATTTGCGAAGGCCCCTCTGGAAAAGCGACGCGGACGCGAAAGCGGCCATCGAATGGAGTCTGCGCCAGGCGGACATCGTCAAAATCAGCGATGAGGAAGTCGGATTCCTGTGGGGTCTCTCCCCCGAAGACGGTGCAAAAAAGCTGCTTTCGGAATACGGCCTCTCCCTGGTCTTCGTAACCCTCGGTCCGAAAGGATGCCATGCCGAAACGGCGGGATGTTCTGTCACGATCCAAAGCCCGGAAGGCATACGGGCCATTGACACCACAGGCGCCGGTGACATTTTCGGCGGCAGCGCCATGAGCCGATTCCTCAAAACGCATAAACCCGCCTCCGCGCTTACGGAACCGGAGCTTGCCTCCATCGTCCGTTTCGCCTGCACAGCTGCAAGCCTCTCAACCCAGGTGCACGGCGGCATCACCAGCGTGCCGGAGGAAGCGGAGGTCCTCAAACGAATGCAATCGTAACCTTTGGCGGCAGGTCTGCCGCCGCGTCGCCCGGTCACGCCATCGTGCCGGGCTTTTTTTGATCCTCCGGCATGATGATTTGGTATGAACAGTAAAAAAATATACACATACCGAACAAAATTGAACTGAGAACCCGGATAAACAGGCTTGTCAGCTTGTCTGTTCTGTTATATAATAAGCCTAACAGTCCATGATCCGGATGGATCATGATCGCCCATCGGGTCAGGACAATTTAATGAAACGAAAGGACGTGCATACCTATGAAAAAGTTTCTCGCGATCCTGCTCGCAGCCGTCATGATGCTGAGCCTCGTCAGCATCGCCGCCGCAGAACCCAAGACCTACAAAGTCGGCGTTGCCATCTACCAGTACACCGACAACTTCATGACGCTGTACCGCAATGAGATCGAAGCGTACTTCA
>CAMOIA010000141.1 GCA_946615785.1 uncultured Clostridia bacterium | reverse complement strand
CAAACAGGCCCGGTGATGGAAAGGATCAGCGTGACGATGCAGACGACCAGGATGCTACAGGAAAAATGTTCTTGATGGTTTTCGTGTTCATGTTTCATTTTCCTTTTTTGTGTTTTGTTATGATCATGGAAGCCGCCGGCGTATCCCGCTCGACCGGACTTTCCCGGTTAACCTCCCATGATTGATATGCGCCTTTAAGGGCTGTGGCAGTGATTTTGCAGTATTCCCCATCACCATTTTTTTGGACCCTCAAAAGCCCCCCAAAGACCAAAAACGGTGTTTTTTCGCAGGAGAAGGTTTTTGATCTGCCGCCGTCAGATCGAAAAAGGGGACGTTCAGACTTTTTTTGCACCTTTTCTGAAAATCCGGATCAGCACGCCGCCAGGGATACCCGTGACGGTCGCGCCAAGCTCCGCCGTTTCCCATTCCTTCAGCAGGGGGCTGTCGGTCACGATCCGGGGCGTGAACCCGTTTCGCTCGCTGCCCTCGTTTTCGATAAAGACCCGGCACGCACGCCCCTCGGCGTCCGTTCCTTCCAGCATATACCGTGCGGAAAGCAGGGCCTGTCCGTCCTTTCCGATACGCTGCGTGTCCACACCGGTGCCTACGGTTTTTCCGCGAAAATACGGCCCGTCTGTGCTGCCCGTGAAAGGGATCATCACGATGGTATTTTCCCCGCCCCGGACGGAAACGGCGTCGCCGCATTCGATGCGGATCTCCATCAGCAAACCGGTTCGTATTTCAGTGTCCATGCCTGTTTTCATTCCTTTCCGGCTTTTCAAGGCGGGATTGCGGTTCGGTCAGACCAAATTGATCGCAAAAACGGGATGGAGCCCGTGCAGGCTCTCATCCCGTTCAGGCAAAGGGTTTCAAAAACCCGTCACGCCTTCTTCATCAGGTCCGCGCCGCTGTGCCAGGCCTTGCCCACTTTTTCGCCGAGGGCATAATAGCCGTTGTTCATCTGGTCAAACGCAAAAGCGTTCAGCTTTGCCGCGTCGATCTTTCCCTTTTCGTCCAGCACCTTTTCATCCGCGAGCACGTTCACGATTTCGCCAAGAACGCGCAGCCCGTAGGGCTGATCCTGGAATTCCACCACTTTGCATTCCAGCGTCAGCGGGTATTCCTTAATGACGGGCGCGTCTACCCGGCTGCTTTTTTCGGCATGCAGGCCCGTGCGGGCGAATTTATCGGGCATTTTATTGGCGGAAGCGATGCCGAAGAAATCTGATTCCCGGATGGTATCGCATCCCGGCACAGCCAGGGTGAACGCGCCGCGCGCCTTCAGGTTCGCGACTGTCTTATGGGCCGCCTCCAGATTCAGGGCTACCATGTTTTCTGCGCAGATCCCGCCCCAGGCCATCATCATTTCATCGACTGTTCCGTCTTCGTTGTAGGTGCCGATCATATAGGTGGGCATGGGATACAGGTAGGGCTGTACGCCAAGGTCTTTCATAGGGTTTGGTCTCCTTTCGCTTTTGAAATCGTTTGAATGTTTACGCTGCCGGCGTATCCGCTGCTTCCGCGAATGGTTCCTCCGCGGGCGCATCCGGGCTTTCAGGCACATCCCGGCCGGCTTCTTCCGTGCCTTCTGCCGGCGTTTCGGATTCCTGCGGCGCCGCCGCGTCTGCTGCAGGCGCGTCCGGCTCCGTTACGGGCGCTTCGGGCACGGTCATGTCAAGGGGCGTATCCTCCGCCGGTTCGGCTTCTGCTTCCAGATGCCCCATGTGCGCGATGGCTGTTTCCATCACCTGCGCGCGCTGCGCCGCGTCGTCGTCCATCTGTACGTAGAAGAAACTGAGCATGGCCTTTTCGCCGGGGTAATAGTACAGAACCAGCTCCACGGGATGCCCGAGCAGCGTATATTCGCCGCGGATGGCGTCGCGGCCGTTGATCTTGAAGATGCGGCTCGTCACGTTTTCGCCGCTCACGGAGGCGGTCATGGATTCCAGGATGATGCCGTAGGTGGTGTCCAGCATGAAATCGCTCAGCATTATGGAGGACTGTGCTTCCAGCGGCTGCAGTACGGCCGTGGCAAAGCTGGAGCCGTAATAGGTATAGGCGCCAGTTTCGTCGGCCTTTTCATTCGTCCAGCCGTTGACCACCGCGTAGGTGTAACCGCCGAGGGTTTTCTCAGTGTAATCGGTTTTTTCGGGGGCCTCCAGGGCGGCCAGGGTCGCCTGCGCGCCCTGGAGCGCCGCTTCGGTTTCAAGCTGGCGCGCGGTCAGGATTTCCATGGTGAGGCGCGCGTCGGTCAGTTCGGCGTTGACGGTGACCAGGTCGGCCTGCGCCGCCTGCAGGGCGGTGTTCGCTGCGTCCAGTTCCGTATTTTTCTGCACGAGCTCTGCCTGCGTTGCTTCCAGCGCTGCGGCTGTTTCACCATAGGAAGCTTCCAGTGCGGCCTTTGCATTTTCCGCTTCGGCCTTTGCCGCGTTCGCCTCTTCAAGGGCCGTCTGCGCATCTGCAAGCGCCTGGGCGGCTTCCTGCTGCTTTGCGGTCATCTCGGTCAGCTGCGCCTGCGCGTCCTGAAGCTGCGCCTGTGCGTTTGCAAGCGCGTTTTCGGTTTCGGTGCGGTCTGCGACGGCGCTTTCAAGGTTCGCCTCGGCGTTTTCCAGTGCCGCGGCCGTTTCCTGCTGCCGCTGTGTCATGGTTTCCAGCGCCTGCTCGGCTTCGGTGAGCTGCGCTTTGGTGCTTTGTAAAACGGCGTCGGTTTCCTGCTGGCGGCTGGTCATATCCTCAAGGGAAGCGGCGGTGTTCTGCAGCTGCCCGCTGTTTTCCGTCAGATGGCCCTGTGTCCGGCTCAGCCGCACGCCCATTACAATGGCTGTAACGATCGCAATCACAAGCAGTGCCACAAGAATCAGGATCGCTTTTTTGGTCTTTGACATGGTATTCCCCCTTATGCAGTTGAGAGGAGGCCCCCTCCTTTTTCCTGTCCTGATCTTACCACAAAACACAGCTTTTGTCGATATTGAAAGACGCCTCCGGATCAAATGACGCATTTCAGCGATCAGGGGGATCACGTTTTCTCTGTAAAAAAGGGATCGCAGGTCCGGTGCATTCCCCGAAAACCTGCGATCCCTTTTCCGTGATTTGAAAAGATTATACGCTGAGCTTTGTTTCCATGATTCTTGCGGTCAATACGTACATCACCGCCGAAAGGACGAGGGCGATGCAGCTTTGCGCCACGAAAACGGTGCGCACGTTTTCAATGGATTCGGTCGCGCGCAGCTCAATGAAGCCGGACAGCCACAACAGCGCCATGATGATCAGGAAGCTGATGATGCCGTTCCCGCGTTTGCCGTTTAGCAGCGCGGTGGAAATGACGACGCCCAGGTACGCGCAGGTGACGGTGGAGATCCAGCTCGCAAGGATGCTTAAGACGAAGGTGAGCATGGTGGAAAAATCGAGCGTGATGCGCGAATCGATCTGGGAAAGGAACTGCCGGATGGCGTTCCAGAGCTCCTCAAGCTGTCCCTCATGTGCGAACAGGAGCGTAATGTCCAGCGCGCCGAGGGCAAAGAAGAACGCGCCCGCAAGCAGGATGGAAATGCCGTTTTCAAGCACCTTCGCACCGAGAATTTTATAGCTGCTGTTGGGGGTCATGAAGAGCATGTAGCTCTGTTTGGTGTTCATATCGCGGTAGAGCTGCACCACGCTGCCAAGCCCGATGGCCATGACGCCGCAGATAGCGAGCATGGTGAGCAGGAGCACGGAAACCCCAAGCACGCGGTCCAGACCGCCGTACAGGCCGATCAGGAAAACAATTTCCGCTACCACGGCTGCGCCGAGCAAAAGCACCTTGAAAGCCCAGGTTTTGCGAAATTCATATTTCATCAGGGTCCGCATAGGTCAAGCACCCTCCTGTCCGTAAATTTCCCGGTACCGATCCGCCATGGAAAGACCGCGGGTTTCCCGCAGATTTTCCAGATCCGCCTCGTCCGCAAGGCTTCCGTTTTTCAAGAAAACGGCGCGGTCGGCGATGGCCTCCATCTCCTCCACAAGGTGGCTGGACAAAAGCATCAGCTTATCCGGCTGCGCGTTTTCCAGGATGCAGGCGCGGATCTCGTCGCGGGTGAGAAGATCGATGCCGTTGAACGGTTCGTCCAGCATGAACACCTTCGCGTCCCTTGACAGGGTGACGGCGATTTTGAGCTTGGCCATCATGCCCGAGGAAAGCGCGCTGGTCTTCAGGTCCTCCGCAAGGTCCATGCGCTTAAGGAGCGAGGCATAGGCGTCGTATGAAAAGTCCTGAAAGAAATCTGCGTAATACCTGCCGACGTCCTTCACTTTCATCCAGGCGTAAAAATACGGCTCCGTGGACATATAGGCGATGGATTTGCGGCTTTCGATGCCAACGGGCTGCCCGTTGAAGAGCATCTGCCCGTCCGTCGGTTTGATGAGGCCCGCGCCCATTTTCATCCAGGTGGTTTTGCCGGAGCCGTTCGGCCCGAGCATGGCGTAGATATGGCCTGGCTCAAGACGCATGGAAACATTGTTCACAGCGATTTTCGAGCCGAATTTTTTGGTGATGGATTTGCTTTCAAGCATCGTTTGTCTCCTCCTGTTTTCTGATCAGCTGCCGCGCTTCTTCCTGGCTGATGCCGAGCGTTTCCATTTCCCGCAGGAAGTGCCGGACGGCCTCCGCCGCCATTTCCTCCCGCGCGCGGCGAATGCGCTCGGGATCTGCGGTGACGAAGGTGCCAAGACCGCGCCGCGTTTCACACAGCCCCTCGCGCTCAAGCTCCTGATACACCCGCGCCGCGGTGTTGGGGTTGATCGAAAAGGTGCCCGCAAGTTCCCTTCCGCCGGGCAGCTTGTCTCCCGGCGGCCGTTTGCCGGTGATGATGTCGATCGTGAGCGCCTGCATGACCTGCAGATAAATCGGCCGGTTTGGATCGTAATCCATGCAGAACCTCCTTGAAAACTTAGTGCACTATAGCTATAGTACACTATAACAGTGAGAATGTCAACTCCTTTATAAAAATATT
>CAMOIA010000140.1 GCA_946615785.1 uncultured Clostridia bacterium | reverse complement strand
TGTCACGGCGATAGACGTTGGCGCGGGGGTTGTCCCAGGAGCGGAACACGGCGCGGATGGCTTCGTACAGCTGCACCTTCGGGTCGGAGGGGAAGTCCTCGCCGATCTGCTTCTTGTACTCGGCCTTGAACTGCTCGGCCAGCTCCTTCAGGTCGGCGGCGGTCAGCTCCACGTCGAAGGTGACGCCCTTCTTGGCCTTCATCTGGTCGATCAGCTGCTCAAAGTATTTCTTGCCCACTTCCATGACCACGTCGGAGAACATCTGGATGAAGCGGCGGTAGCAGTCGTACACGAAGCGCTCGAACTTGGGGTCGGGGTTGCCCTTGATCATGGCGGCCACGACGTCGTCGTTCAGGCCCAGGTTCAGAATGGTGTCCATCATGCCGGGCATGGAGGCGCGGGCACCGGAACGCACGGAAACCAGCAGCGGGTTCTCAAGATCGCCGAACTTCTTGCCGTTCAGCTTTTCCATGGTTTCAACGTTCTTCATGATTTCGGCCATGATTTCGTCGTTGATCTTGCGGCCGTCCTCATAATACTGGGTGCAGGCTTCGGTGGTGATGGTGAAGCCCTGGGGCACGGGCAGACCGATGTTGGTCATTTCCGCCAGGTTGGCGCCTTTGCCGCCCAGCAGGTTCCGCATGTCCTTGTTGCCTTCGGTAAACAGGTACACATACTTGGCCATTGGTAATCAGGCTCCTTTCGGATAATGGGATGACGTTTGGATCGCACGGCGGCATTCGCCGTGTAACCAGACAAGTATACAATAATCCGCCCATTTTGGCAAGGTTTTGAAACGCTTTTTGGCGCATTTAGGATGGGCGGAGCGACCCGGCAGGTACAAAAGGCTTCCTTTGAGAAAACCGCCGGGGGAGCGTCTGTCCCCGGCGGCGAGGTTTACTTGTAGGTAAAATTCAAATCTTCCTTCATTTCCTCAAAAAGCTTCTTGGTGAGCCGGCGCCCGACGCAATTTGTGTTCGTGTGCGAGGTATAGACGCCGACGATCGTCGGGTCCTTGCTGCTGCCGCGCAGGATGTAGATCGGCGCGCCCTCCCCGCCGTAGGGAAGCTCTTTTTTGTTGAAGGTGAACTGCTTGTCGCTGTTGACGGAAAGCGTGGCGCTGTGCAGCGTCAGCTTTCCGCTGCTCGTGTAGGCGCCGATCCGGCAGCTGGCGCCTTCAAACTCGCTGTCACCGGCAAAGCGGGTCGCGAACCATCCGGTGTGGTCGCCGACCTTGCTGCTGAAGCGGACATAGCCGATGTCGTCTTCACCCGAGTAGCCGTTCTGAAAGCTGTCGAAATACCAGTACTTCACGTCGCCGCTGTACTTGTAGAAATAATCCGATTTGGAAATGTAGCCGAAGTAGAATACGATGTCCCTTGCAGTTTTGCTGTGCTCGGCGCAGATCAGGTTGTGCCCGGCGGTGATCAGGCCGTTGTCGCAGATCATCGCGCCGGTGCCGATGCGGCTGCAGCCGCAGCGGTAGTTGATCTCCATGTAGGCGATCGCGGTTCTTGGGTAATTGGTGTAGCCGCCCGCGGAGGCGAGCAGGGGGGTCAGGACCAGCGCTGCCAAAAGCAGCAGAGTGATGAACCTTTTCATACGCATCCTCTCTCCTCTGATGAAGTTGTTTTGGAAGGACATTTTCAATCTGGTTTGATTATAGCATATTCTTCCATTGCCTGCAAGTGCTGATTGCCGCTCGGGCTGGTAGACACGGGGCGGACGGTGTGATAAAATGAAAACAGCGATCAATTTATAGGAAGGAAACAAGGGCGACCTGTTTCGGGAAGGGGAAACCATGAAAAAGAGATTCGTTTCGCTTTTGCTTTGTGTGCTGATCCTGTCCGGCGTTTCTGCCGCTTCGGCGGCCTCATTTAATGAAAACAGCGCCGCGGCGCGGGCGTACCGGGCTTTTATTTCGTCAAGAGACTATGACGATTATGTGCGTCCTGTGAGCACAAGACAGGAGGATGTGCGGCAGCGGGACCGCACATACGATAGGTTCTGCCTGCATGACATGGATGGGGACGGGATGCCGGAACTATTGGTTTTTGCCGGTGACACCATCGAACAGGTTGAGGTGTTTACATACAACCGTAACGGCATCAGGCACCTGGGCACCATGTGCGGAACGAATTTTATCAACTATGTCCGCTATTATGACGATGCCCGGTATCCCGGCGTGTTCGTGTTTATCGGCGGAATTGCGCAGAAAATTGAACAGTTTTACATTCAAAACGGAAAGCTTGTCAGAAAGGAAATCGGGTCCGAACGGATTGGCAGAGACGAGCGCGTGATCAGCATCGAGATGGAAACACCGGATGCCCGGCTGGAGAATATGCTGTTTGCGACCTGCAGCCAGAAGCACGACCAGTCCCGGGAGGTGGACTGGTATCTGCGGAATGAGCTTTACGGCGATTCCGTCTGGAGAGCGTTTTTCGCTTCCGCGACCGGCCTTAAATAAACGGCATGGAAAACAGACGGCCGATTCTGCGGATTTCGATGCGGTGTTGCTGCATTTTTTGGCATTTCGGAAAATCATGCAAATAAAAAATGCTTGCATTTTTCCATATCCACGTTTATAATAACTCTCTGGCACATCCTTGCGCCATTCGCGAAGGAATGGCGCCATACGTCCATGAGGAGGTGAAAGAATGAACAAGTACGAACTGGTGTACATCATCGATCCTGCTGTTGAGGAGGAGGCCCGCAAGGCCCTGGTCGCGCGTTTCAACACGCTGATCACCGATAACGGCGGTACGGTGGACAAGGTCGAGGAGTGGGGCAAGCGCCGTCTGGCATATGCCATCAACTACAAGACCGAAGGCTACTACGTGCTGGTGAATTTCTCTTCCGAGGCGACCCTGCCTTTGGAACTGGAACGCAACCTGAAGATCAATGACCGGGTGATCCGTTATCAGGTCATCCATGTGCTGGAGCGGAAGGTGGGCATCAAGCCCCGCGCCCCGCGTCCCCAGCCCGTTGCGCCTGAAGCGCCCGCTGCCGAGCCTGTTGCTCCGGCTGCCGAAGCCGAAGCCGCCGTGCAGCCTGACGCCGAATAAGGCGGAGGGATTCGCATGAACAAACTGACCATTATTGGCAATCTCACAAGGGATCCGGAACTGAGAACCACGAGCCAGGGCATTCAGGTCTGCACCTTTACGGTGGCGGTGAACCGCCGCACGGGCAGGCAGAACGCCGAAGGCGGCCAGTCGGAAGCGGACTTTTTCCGCGTCACGGCCTGGCGTCAGCTGGCGGACATCTGCTCCCGGTATCTTTCCAAGGGCCGCAAGGTGTGCGTGATGGGGCCGGTCTCCGTCAGCACCTACACCGGAAACGACGGTACCGCGCGTTATTCCCTGGAAGTCACCGCAGACGATGTTGAATTTCTCTCTTCCCGCGCCGACGCTGCCATGGCGCCGGCACCCGCGGCCCCGGCACAGCCTTCCGTTCCGCAGAGCGCGGGCGGGTATGTGCAGGTGGACGAAGAGGATCTTCCCTTCTGATATACAGAGCTTTGCCATATGAGCCGCTGAAACACAGCGGGCCTTCAAAGAAGGAAATAATCCTTCGCCAAATCCGATGAAGGAGGAAACCGAAATGTCTGAAGAACGCGGAGAAAGGCGCCCCCGCCCCCGTGGACGCAAGCCCCATCGCAAGGTGTGCGACTTCTGCGTCAGCAAGATCGAGTACATCGACTATAAAGATGTCAACCGTCTTCGCCGTTATGTCAACGAGCGCGGCAAGATCATGCCCCGCCGTATGACCGGCAACTGCGCAAAGCATCAGCGTCAGCTGTCAGAGGCCGTCAAGCGCGCGCGTGCCATCGCCTTGATGCCCTACACTGTGGACTGATTTCAAGCCAAGAAGACCGCTTCCCCGAAATTCCGGCGGAAGCGGTCTTTGGATATTCAGACCTGCGGGGGATCACATCTGGGAAAGGACGGTCAAAAGCGCGTCCGCGTCCTGTGCGATCCGGTCCGCGCCGGCGTCCTGAAGTTCCGCCTGTCCCCGAAAGCCCCATGCGCAGCCGATGGAAGGCACGTTCAATGCCTTTGCGAACCGGACGTCGACCGCGCTGTCCCCGATGACCGCGAAAAGGTCGGTCGGGTCAGCGTGCAGAATCCGGAGCATTCTTTTTGCCGGGGCGGGGTCGGGCTTGAGCGCCTCTCCTTCAAGGAGCCCCACGGCGGCGTCGAACGCAAAATCCGGAAAGCAGTGCGAAAGCACCTGTTCTACGTCCGCCTGGTTCTTGTTTGAGATCACAGCGGTCGTAAAGCCCATGGCGCGAAGCGCCCTGAGGGCCTCGGCGATGCCGGGATAGGGGTGCGTCAGTTCCGCAAGATGACGGCTGTAGCGCGCGCGGTAGCGGCGGTATACTTCCGCCTCTTTTTCACGGTGCGGCGCGCAGGCGCGCTCGGTCAGCTTTACAGCGCCGTTTCCCACCATCAGCCGGTAGGCTTCAAGCGGATGGGGCGGAAGGCCGCAGGCCGTGAGCGAATGGTTCATCGCGCCGGCGATGTCCGGCAGGGAATTGACGAGCGTCCCGTCGAGGTCGAAGATCAGAATCCGCATGTTTTTCCTCGCTTGATTGATTTTTGTGTACGATCCCGGAAAAAACGGGGCTGGAGGTCATGATGGGCAAATCGAACCGGAAAACCCTTTTCCGTTTTGTCATTCCCGCGGCGGCGCTTTTGATCGCGTCGTGCGTGCTGCTGCTTTTGTCCCTGGAAAAAGACCGCGAATACGAAGCGCTGGCGAAGGTGACGCCGATCCCCACGGCCACCGTGCGAAGCGACGTGCGCCTTCTGGTCGCGTCCGCCTCGGCGGAAGAAGATTTTGCACAGGCATCTCCGGTACAGGCCGCGGAAAGCACGCCGGCGCCTGCAAGCGCAGCGGTGCAGAGCGTATCTACGCCCGCGCCGGCCGTGGCGGATACGTCCGGCCTGCTTCGGCAGGGCTCGCGCGGCGAGCGTGTGAAACAGCTGCAAAGCCGCCTCAAAGAGCTCGGCTATTACAGCGGCGAAGTGGACGGCGATTTCGGCTCCGCCACCATGCGGGCGGTCAAAAGC